>JAQCIA010000052.1 GCA_027620105.1 Verrucomicrobiota bacterium
CCACTTTCCCGCCTTCAATGTGGCCGATGCGGCCATTTGCATTGGCGTGGGGCTGTATGTGATCGCACAGTGGCGCAATCATGACTGCACCCGCAACCAATCCTAGCGCGCACTTTCTGGTGGGTCCGACGGCCGTGGGAAAATCCCGCGTGGCAGAATGGATCGCCGAACAGGCGGGCTGGGCCATTCTCTCCGCCGACTCCATGCTTGTTTATCGCGGCATGGACGTGGGCACGGCCAAGCCAACGGCGTCGGCGCGCGCGCGCGTTCGCTACTATGGGCTTGATCTGGTGACGCCCGACCAGACCTTCAGCGTGGCGAACTGGCTGGCACATGCGCGGGCGGCATTCGCTGGGCCGCACGGGGGCAGGCTGATTGTGACGGGAGGAACGGGCCTCTATGTGCGCTGCCTGACGGAGGGGTTACGCGACAGCGCGCCGGTGGATGTGGCGGCGCGGGCGACGTGGGAGCGCGTGCTGGCAGATTCCGGCGTGGCGGGCCTGCAGGCGGCACTGCGCGCGCGTGCGCCAGATGCGCTGGATGCCCTGGCCGACCCGCAGAATCCGCGCCGGTTGATCCGTGCGCTGGAGCAGGCCGGGGGGGGGCCGCAACGCCCGGAAAGGCAGTGGCGTGCAGGCGTGGGCGGCGTTCCCTGCGTGGGACTCCGGTTGCCAGTGGAGGCGCTGAAAACGAACATTGAGCGGCGCGTGCGCGAGATGTACGATCAGGGCTTCGTCGCGGAAGTTGAGCGCTTGCGACAGGAGCACGCGACGTTGTCCGCCACTGCGAGCCAGGCAATTGGATACGCCGAAGTGCTGTCGCTGCTGGATGGCCGTTGCAGCATCGCGGATGCCGTGCGGCGGACAACGGAGCGGACCCGGCAGTATGCCAAACGCCAGCGAACCTGGTTTGAGCGGCAGGCCAACGTGGTATGGATTGCCATAACGCCGGACGAGGCAGTCCCCAGCATTGGGGCACGCGTGATGGCGCAGTGGATGCAGTTGGGGAAAACACCCCTCGCGGGAATTGTGGGCATGTGAGCGGCGTCGGTTAGAGGCGAACGTACCCGAATGAGCGAAGCGGCAGCCAATGGGAGCGCGGACGGTAATGGCGGCGGCGCACCCGCGCGCATGTCGGAGGCCTACGTCATTAATTCGGGCGCGATGCGCCTCCGCGATTTGCCCACCGCGCTGCGTCCGCGTGAAGAGATGGAGCGGGTTGGCGTGCAGAACGTCGGCGATGTGAGCTTGCTGGCGATTCTCCTGCGCAGCGGCGCGCAGGGCGTGAACGTGGTGGAACTGGCCACGCGCATTCTCAAAAAATACGGATCGCTCACGGGGCTGGCGTCGACATCCGTTGCGGAACTTATTCAGGACCGCGAAATCAAGGGCCTGGGCAAGGTCAAGGCGCAGACCCTGCTGGCGGCACTGGAAATCGGGCGCCGTCTCCATTTGGAGAGCATGCCCCGCCGTCAGAAAATTCGATCACCGGCTGATGTGGTGGCGGTGCTGGGCAGCCAGGTGCGGTTACTGGATCACGAGGTGTTCTGGGTGTTGCATTTGGATGCGAAGAACAACCTCAAGGGGCCGCCACAGGCCGTATCACAAGGGATTCTTGACGCGAGCCTTGTGCATCCGCGCGAAGTGTTTCGCGAAGCGATCCGGACGGCGACGGCGGCGGTTGTGCTGGCGCACAATCACCCGTCCGGAGAACCGACGCCTTCGGCGGACGACATTCGCATCACGCGCCAGCTCATTGAAGCGGGTCGGATCATTGATATTCGCGTGCTGGATCACATTGTCATCGGCAAGCGGGTGGGAGGCCAGGGGGCGGAGTACGTGAGCATGCAGGAAGAACGCCTGGTTCCGTTTACGGCGCATTGAGATGCAGGGCATGGTCGGGTGGTCGTCGCGCGCGGGCATTGCGACGCGACCAAGACAAAGGAAAACGTGACAGATATTCATCCATCCGCCGTGGTGCATGCGGGCGCGAAAATTGGCCGCGACGTCACGATCGGGCCCTATTGCACGATTGAAGAGGATGTGCGCATTGGCGACGGGTGCCGGCTGGGGCCGCGCGTTTCGGTGATGCGCTACACCACGCTGGGTGACGGGTGCGTGGTGCACGCCAACGCGGTACTGGGAGACTTGCCGCAGGACTTGTCCTTCGCCGGCGCAGTGTCGTTCGTGCAGATCGGCGAGCAGTGCACCATTCGGGAAGGCGTGACGGTGCAGCGGGGCACGGCGGCTGACTCGACGACCGTGGTTGGCGACAACTGCTACCTCATGGCTTACGCACATTGCGCGCATAACGTGAAATTGGGCACGCGCGTGATTCTCGTGAACAATGTGATGCTGGCCGGCTATGTGGACATTGGGGATGGGACTTTCGTGGGCGGTGGTGCGGGCATTCACCAGTTTTGTCGTGTCGGGCGGTTGGCCATGATTGGCGGCAACAGTTCTCTGAGCGTGGACGTGCCGCCCTTCATGACGACGCACTCGGGCGGCTATAACGACGTCGCGGCTCTGAATGTGGTGGGCATGCGGCGGGCCGGAATGGGCGGGGATGAGCGCAAGGCCGTCAAGCAGGCCTTTTCGGTGCTTTACGGACTGGGACTAAATCGCCAGGAAGCCGTACAGCGTATCCGGCAGCGGTTGCCATCTGGTCCGGCCCAGGAAATTGCGGAGTTCGTGGCATCGACGAAGCGCGGCATCTGCCGGCCGAAGCGCATGGAAGTGTCTAGCGTTTCCGCGCCGTCTGAGGATCCTGAAAGGTGATGCCGCCCAGATCGAGCATCACGTCGACGCTGCCGTAAGGATCCTGCGCGGTCATTTTCAGAAAAATGGCACGCAGGTGGTCGGAGTCGGCCAGCCCGCGGTGAACCTTGCCGGGGGGCAGGCCCAGCATGTTGACGAGGCTCTCCAAACGGTGATTGTCGGCCTTTGGGTAACACTTGCGCGCGATTTGTAGCGTGTCAATCACCTGGTTTGGCGGGAGCATCAACGCATTGCGCCGCGCTTCCGCTTCGAGAAAGCCCACGTCGAAGCGTGCGTTGTGCGCGAGCAGGACGGATTCACCGATGAAATTCAAGAATTCCGCATACGCTTTGGAGAAGGCCGGGGCATCGGCGACCATTGCATCGGTGATGCCGTGGACGCCGGTGACGGCGGGGGGGATCGGGATGCCGGGGTTGATCAGCCAGGCTTTTCGGTGAATCACGTGGTTGTTGCGGAATTTTACGGCACCGATTTCGATAACGCGGCCGTAGTCCCGGCTGAGATCCGTGGTCTCGATGTCAAAGGCGACAAACGTGTTGTTCGTCACCGCACCGAACTCGGCATGGGCCGCAGCGGCTGCAAGCAGCACGAGCCCGAGGGACCATATCGGAGCGATTCGACGTATAGCAGACATGGATAAGTCTACAAGTGTGTCGGATATGGGTCAATGCGGGAAGGCGCCATGCGGGGCGCGTGACGAATCGGCGGTGCCTGTTGATTCCCACTCGGAAAATGATTGAGGGTGTCCGGCGCGCCTGCCTATAGTCAGCCCGCGCTGCGGGACGGTGCGCACAGGTTGGTGAGATTCGCACGATGAAGATTTTCAACACGTACAGTCGGCAGCTCGAGGAATTTGTGCCGCGTATGGCGGGGCAGGCGCGGATGTATACGTGCGGGCCGACGGTTTACAACTACGCGCATATTGGAAATTTTCGCGCCTACATGTTTGAGGACCTGCTGCGGCGCCAGCTGCGGGCCGCGGGGTTTCGTGTGACCCAGGTGATGAACCTGACCGACGTGGACGACAAGACGATTCGTGGCGCGCGCCAGGCGGGTGTTTCGCTGAACGATTTTACGGGCACGTTCAAGAAGGCCTTCTTCGAGGATCTGGCGATACTGCAGATCGAGCCGGCGGAGCATTATCCCGCGGCCACGGATCACGTGCCCGAGATGATCGCGCTGATTGCCAAATTGATCGAGGCGGGGCACGCGTATCAATCTGACGACCGCTCCGTCTATTATCGGGTGAAGACGTTTGCGGATTATGGCCGCCTCGCGCATCTGGACATGAGCGGGCTGCAGTCGTCGGGGCGTGTCAGCCAGGATGAATACGACAAGGAGAGTGTCGGCGATTTTGCGGTTTGGAAGGCGTGGGATGAGGCCGACGGGGAGGTGGTCTGGGATTCGCCGTGGGGCCGGGGCCGTCCGGGGTGGCATATCGAATGTTCGGCGATGAGCATCAAGCACCTGGGTGAGTCTTTCGATTTGCACACGGGCGGGGTCGACAACATTTTTCCGCACCACGAGAACGAGATTGCGCAGAGCGAGGGGGCAACGGGCTGCAAACCGTTCGTGCGGTACTGGATGCATTGCGGGTACCTGGTGGTGGACGGGGCCAAGATGTCCAAGTCCATGGGTAATTTCTACACGTTGCGCGACCTGATGGCGCGCGGATACACGGGGCGCGAGATTCGCTATGTGCTGCTCACGGCACAGTATCGCCAGCAGCTCAATTTCACGTTTGCGGCGTTGGATGGGGCGCGGGCGTCACTGGCACGGGTGGATGAGTTTCGCGGGCGGCTGGTGGAACGGGCGTCGGGCGCCGCGGCGGGTGCGGCTCCGGAGTGGGTTGTCAAGCGGCTCACGGCGTTTCAGGATGCCATGGCGGAGGATTTGAATACGCCGGTGGGTCTGGCGGCGCTCTTTGATTTGATTACCGACGGGAATCGCGCCATGGATCAACGGGCGGTGGATGCGGGTGCCGCGGGGGCGGCTGTGGCGGCGTTGGACCGTATGGATGCCATCCTGGGCGTGCTGGCGGCACCGGAAGCGAAGCCTGACACCGAAGCCGAGGCCCTGCTGGCGGCGCGGACGAAAGCGCGGGCCGAGCGGAACTGGGCGGAAGCGGATCGTATTCGCGCAGCGCTCGCGGCCAAAGGGTGGGATGTGCGTGATTCCGCGGAAGGCGTGAAACTGAAACCGAGGCACGCGTGAGGGGGCGCTTCATTTCGTTCGAGGGGCCCGAGGGGTGCGGCAAGAGCACGCAAGCCAAGCTGTTGATCGCGCGCCTGCAGGCGGAGGGGCTCACGGTGACCAGTGCGCGCGAGCCGGGGGGCACGCGCACCGGCGAAATTATCCGCGACATCCTCCAGCACGATCTGTCGAAAGAGACGATTTTTCCCGAGGCCGAGGTGTTATTGTTTGCGGCCAGCCGGGCGCAGATCGTGCGCCAGCACATCGAGCCCGCGTTGCAGGCGGGAACCTGGGTGGTGTGCGATCGCTTCATGGATTCGACTACAGCCTATCAGGGGTATGGGCGCGGATTTGATGTGGAGCGCGTGATCGACATCAACGCCTTCGCGGTGGGGCACACGGTGCCGGATGTGACGTTCCTGCTGGCCCTGGACGTGGACACCAGCCTTGCACGCATGGAATCGCGCAACCGTGAGCGGCGCCAGGGCCAGGATCGCTTTGAACGAGAAGGCCGTGACTTTCACGCGCGCATCCACGCGGGGTATCAGGCGATGGCTCGGCGATGGCCCGCGCGCTTTCGCGTGATCGATGGCGACCGTCCGGCTGAGGCGGTGGCGGCGGACATCTGGGCGGAGGTGACGCTGGCGCGGCACAGGACGTTGGCGGATTCCGAGGGCACGCCGCAGTGAATACCGAGGTTGCCTTGCAGTTCCTGTCCGAGGCGCACAAGGCGGGGCGGCTGGCGCAGGCTTATATCGTGGGGGGTGACCCCAAAACAACGGGCGCGGCATTTGCCGTGTGTTTGCTACAGCGGTTGTTTTGCGGTGCGGGGCGAGGGGCACCGTGCGGGGCGTGCGCGGCATGCCGGCACGTTGCGCAGCGTACCCATGCGGATGTCTTGTGGGTGGAGCCCCAGAAGAAGTCGCGGCAGATCGGGGTGGAGCAGGTTCGTGACCTCATGCAGCGCATGCAGCAAACGGCGTACACCGGCACGTGGAAGGCGTGCGTGATCTGCGGCGCGGATCGGCTCGGGCGCGAAGCCGCGAATGCTTTCCTCAAGACGCTTGAAGAACCATCGGGAAACAGTTTGTTCCTTTTGCTGACGGATGGCGCGCAGACGTTGCTGCCCACGGTGGTCTCCCGCTGCCAAACGGTGATGCTCGACGCGGGTGAGACTGGCTATACGGCGTGGGATCGGGAGCTGCTCGCGATTCTTGCCGGACATGCGCCGGCGGAGATCGGCAGCAAGCTGCTCGCAGCGATGACACAGGCCCAGCGCATGATTGCCTTGCTCAAGACAGTGAAAGAGGCGGCCGCGGACGAAGTGGATGAAGCCGCGGATGGCGAAGTCACGGAGCAGGAGAATGAAACGCTGGACGCCCGTGCCAGCGCCAGGTTTCGTGAACTGCGCACGGGCATGATGCGCACGTTGCTGAGATGGTATCGAGACCGGCTGGTGCTGGCATGTGGCGGGGACGAGGCGCAATTGGTCTTTGGTGAGCATGGGGCCGCGCTGCGGGCACAGGTGCGCGGCGTTTCGGGTTCCGCGGCGCTGCGCCACGTGCGCATCGTTGAGGATCTGCACAAGCAACTGGAACAGAACCTGCCCGAGGCGTTGGTGTTCGGCTGTGGCTTCCCACGGCTGGCCTCGGTATAGTGCGTTCTCATCTGGGGGGTGCCGGTGCTGAACAAACTTTTTGGCGTGCTGCTGGCCTTGCTGGCCTTCTGTGCGGGAACTTGGATTCTTGTCCGGACTCTCCCTGGCGACGACGGGCTCGACGCGGCAGCGGCAACGCTCGGGGCTTTGTCGCCCTTAGCCATGATCGTGCTGGGACTGGCACTGATTCTTCTCGGGGGCCTCTATTTGTACAGCGGACTGGCGCCACGCCGGCGGGCCCAGCTCGCTTTTGTCAATGAGAGCGGGACCGTCAACATCCGCGTGGATGCCATCCGGGATTTCGTCGCGAAGCTGGCGCCGGAGTTTTCCTCGATTGTGCGTATGAGTCCGCACGTGGTGGTTCGGCGCGGACGGATCGACATCATCGTCGGCGTGCGCATCCAGGCGGGGCCGCAGATTCATGCGACCTGTGAGTTATTGCAGCAGCGGGTGCGGGAACGGTTGATTACGGGATTGGGAATTACGCAGGTGCGTGAGATCGAAGTAACTGTCACGGACATCGTGGGTGAGAAGCAGGAGTCATGAAGAAAAAGAAGGCAACAGCGAAGAAGCAGGGCGCCGTCAGTCGCGGGCGATTGCCGGTGGTTGTGGTGGGGTCGATCGGGTTGGATGACATTATCACCCCCTTCGAGAAATGTTCGAATCTGCTGGGCGGTTCGGTGAGCTACGCGTGCGCGGCCGCGTCCTTCTTTTCGCGCGTGGGCATGGTCGGCGTTGTGGGGACGGACTTTCCGGCCAAGTACTTGAACGCGTACCGGCGTCTGGGGATTGATCTGCGCGGGTTGCAGCAGGTGGAGGGGCGGACCTTCCGGTGGGCCGGCGAGTACGATGCCGACATGATCAACCGCCACACCTTGCTCACGGAACTGAATGTGTTTGAGTCCTTTCGCCCGGATCTGCCAGAAGCGTATTGCGAAGCGGAGTATCTGCTGCTCGGGAACATCGCTCCGGCGCTGCAACTGCATGTGCTCGACGCCTGCCGCAAGCCGCGCTTCGTGGTGGCGGATACCATGGATCTCTGGATCAAGAATACGCGCGCGGAACTGATGAAGGTTATCAAGCGCGTCGACATGTTGACGTTGAACGACAGCGAGGCGCGTCTGCTCACGGGGATTTACAGCGTGCGCAAGGCGGGGGTCCGGATCCTTGAATACGGGCCGCGCTACGTGGTGATCAAGAAAGGCGAGCACGGCGCCCTGCTGCTGTCACGCGAAGGCATGTTCCTGGTGCCCGCCTATCCGCTGGAAGACGTGCGGGATCCAACGGGGGCTGGTGATACGTTTGCGGGGGCCTTTATCGGGGCGCTGGCAAAGGCCGGGGCGGTGACGCACCGGGCGGTACGGGATGCGCTCCTGGTGGGCACCATCGTGGCTTCGTTTGGCGTGGAGGACTTCAGCCTGGATCGTTTGCTTTGTCTAAAACGCTCGGAAATTACACGCCGGTTGGCGGAACTGCGCAAGATGACGCAAGCGGAACGGTGAAAAGACAACGAAGGCGCCAGCGCGATCATTCGCGCGGCATGTTGTGATTGCCGTGGTCTCGTTGCTGGTGGGCCTTGCCCGTGGGGCGTGAGAACCTGGTGGCGGAGTCGGATTTGACCTTCGCGGGCTCACCCGGCGCGCCGCATGCGCTCAACTGGCGAGCGCTTTGGCTTTCAGCTTTTCGTATCCGGCTGTATACAAAGGCCCCATCTGTGATTCACGGTGATCGAAACCGAAGGATCGCTTCTTGATGGCCAGCACGGGGGGGGCCTGGATGCGCTTCGCGACGCCCATGCCCTGATACTGGTTCCACCAGCGCTCCAGGTCGGCGACAAAAGCAGCCGGCGTGGGGAAGAGTTTGCTGACGCTTCCAGTGTAGCCGAGTTGTTCTTCCAGCGTCTGGTCGAGGTACCAGCCCAGTACATCCTCCGGTGCAGCGCGATCCCAGCGCTCGATCCAGGTGCGGAAGAGGCAATCGTGATAGGGGTAGATAATTGGATCACCTTTGCCTTCGTCGACGTTCTGCGCGGCACTTAATTCCGCGGAGGGGGTGAGCGTCATCACACCCGGTGGAATGACCACGCGCCCGAAGACCCGCTCGTTGAGGTGGTGGGCGAGGGCATAGACTTCTGTCTTCCACATGTCGGCGATGTTCGCAAGGTAGCCGCCGAGATCCCCGTAGAGCGTGGTGTAGCCGACGGTCATCTCCGATTTATTGGCGTTGCAGGTGAAGACGCCACCGAACGCAGAGGCGAGGGCGGCCAGCACGCGGGAGGAGCGGTCGCGGGCCTGGACATTCTCCGAAGCAAGTCCGGTGAGCGTCAGCGTGCGCGCGTGGCTGCCATCGGCGTTGGCAATGGCAAGGCCATCGATCTGACGGTGGGTGAGGGTGACACTTTCCTCGATGGGAATTTCCGCATAGGGGCATTCCAGACGACGGGCCAGATCCTCCGCAAAGGCGCGTGTGGTCCGGGAATTGAAGCGGGTGGGCAGGTTGGCAACGAGGAGGTTCTCGGGTGGGAGCAGGCGACGGTAGATTCCGGCCACCACGGCGGAGTCGATGCCACCGGAGACGCCAACGACGACACGCTCGACACCACACAACTGCATGAACTTGCGGGTCCCATAGAGTAGGGCATCCATGGCTGTGCCGGTGGAGTCCTCGCGCAGTGCAAGGGATTGATCCAGGTGCAGGGAGCCCTCCTTGGGAATCTCCACGGTGAGTTCACCTTCGGCGAAGGGCGGCTGACACTCGCGGTGGCCGCCGTGGCTGTCGTACACGCAGGATGAACCGTCGAACGTGAAGACGGTCTTGCCGTTGTTCTGAATGCCGACCTGATTGACATACAGCAGCGGGCGGCCGAGTTTGGCGGCTTGGGCCGCAAAGACCCGATTCCGTTTGTGATTCTTATTGAGGGTGAAAGGGGAGGCACTGATGTTCAGAAAAAAAGACGCATCGCTCTCGCCCAGAATCTGGAGGGGCGAGACGCTGTAGTCCATATCCCAGACATCTTCGCAGAGCAGTCCACCCAACACGGCGTCGCGCAGGGGCACGGGGGTAATCAGTTCC
This sequence comes from Verrucomicrobiota bacterium, assembly GCA_027620105.1. GTDB lineage: Bacteria > Verrucomicrobiota > Kiritimatiellia > UBA8416 > JAIOPI01 > JAIOPI01. Next base: position 9,700 of record JAQCIA010000052.1, read on the forward strand.
TGGACCGGGCGATGTTCTTCCTGCGCCAATTTGCGCAGGTCACAGAAGTGGCGGCTGTCATCGAACTCACGATAGTTCGGCAGCAGGGTTTTGATCACGAAGGGATAGGGGGATCCGCGGGGGCCGACCAAGCGGCCATCCTCGGCGACGAACATGGCG
>JAQCIA010000053.1 GCA_027620105.1 Verrucomicrobiota bacterium
AGGTTGTAGTAATCTGAAAAATAAAGTGCCGCGATGTTGTGGATCGTAAGCTCGATGCCGAAGCAGGCGCCGTAGATCACAAAGAGGACCCAGACCCGGTAGTCCCTGCAAGCCTTCAGGAAACTCCCCGTCGTCTGCTGCTTCGACGGCATGCGCCCGGCTGCGCGCAATTCCTTGAAGTTCCCTTCGGGGCAATCCTGGGTAAACCGGTAGTAGGCGAAACTCGTCGCCATGCAGGTCAGCCCTGCCACGACCATGGAGGCGCGCCAGCCCCAGAATTCGTTGACGCCCAGCGTCAGGAATCCGACGAACAGGAGCGGCATGACCAATTGCGTCATGCCGCCGCCGAGATTACCCCAACCGGCGGTGGTCGCATTGGCCGTACCCACGATATTCGGCGCGAACATCACAGATGTGTGATACTGCGTGATCACGAACGACGCGCCGATGACGCCAATCGCCAGCCGGAACAATAAAAACGCTTCGTAGTTGCGGGCGAACCCGATGCCAATCACCGGCAACGACCCGAGCAGAAGCAGCCATGTGTAGGCGAATCGTGGACCGATACGATCGCACAGCCACCCGATGAACAGACGCGCCAGAATCGTCATCGCCACGGAGGCGATAATGCAGTTGCCGACCTGGGCTTGGGTCAGCGCCAACTCCGCCCGTACCACCGTCATCAACGGCGCAATGCCGAACCAGGCGAAGAAGCACAGAAAGAACGCGAACCAGGACATGTGAAACGCCCGCATCTGCGGCGTCCCGATACTGAACAGGTGGATCCGGGTTGCTTTGGCGCTAACGGGCATGGCTTCCTGCATGATCATCCTTTGTAAGTAAAAAAACCGGCAAACATGGAGACAGGTTCTCCCCATGTTTGCCGGCTTAAGTTCGAGTTGGCTTCGTGCCGGTTGTCAGATGTCGCGGATCACATGCTTGTCAAGTGGCCCCTTTTCCCTGGCTGAGTCGGATATTCAGATGCTCCGTTACCTTTGATACGGTCCACGGCTCCGTGCCCCTGCACTCGATTTCCAGCGTATGGCGCTGTTGCGGGTCGAGCGACTGAATCACGCTGATCAAAGACTGCTGTCTCTCCGTAAGCCGTAATGCACCCCCTGCGGGATCCTGGTCTATTTTCAATAAAGCTCCTGCCTGTCCTGCTTGTCAGGCTGCACCTGTTCCGCCCACTCGTCGCCGCGGGACGAGCGATAGCAGCAAGCATGCCACAGGGGCTTCCCACACATCGCGGCACCCTTGCACGAATGACACATCGATTTGCGTTGCAATCATTTACGATTGTCAGAATCTCGCAGCGCCTGCAGCGCGGGTTGCCTGATGACCGATCTACCAAAACAACATCCATGTATAAATGAGCTAATCGATCTACATTTCTGTATGATTCGTCATCCATAGGACGCGACCGAATGAATCGGATTTTGAGGGGGGCTCCTTTGTGTCTGGATGGTTTCCGGTGGCTGAATGGCTTGATGTTGATGTTGCGACGGCAAGTTGCCGCCCTGCGTCAGGCGGGAATTGAAGAGGACAACCCGGCTGTGCGGCGGCTGGGATCACGCCGAAGTCACCGCCGAACTCCTCGACCTCACCGGCCCCATCGGCGGCTTGAATTTTCAGGCCGCCTTCGCTTCCGCCGAAGCCGCCGGTCGCCATATCGCGGGATAGGCGCGGGCTAGGGGACAGACGCCCTGATCACCCGGATGCCGTTTCCAAGCCATCCGCACTTCCACGTACGGGGGAAGGAACTGGACGACGCGGCAGCCAGGCTGCCAGGACCCACAGGAGCAGGTACGGTTTGAAGGTTAGCGGATAGAGCGCAACCACATGGGTGACGTAATACGGAGCCGGCACCAGCAGCACCATGCCCAGCCAGAGAACGGGGCAGGGAGCACGCAGGAGCCGCCCCTTGAGCAGCGCCCCGCCAGCAGCCACCACCAGGGAAAGCGCGGATAGGATGAGGATCAGGCGAGGCAGCAAAGAAGTGATTCCCAGGGCCCACCAGGGGTTCCGGAGCTCCCAGGGATACTGATCAAAGAGATCCCCGCACCAGAACAGATAAACGCGGATCAGGGTCCGCTTGATGAAAAGTCCGGGTTCTGCCCGGATGAAGTCCGTGGCTTCGGCACGGGCAAGTCCCTCGTACACCGCTTCCCCCTGCTGACGGTAGGCCAGCAATTCGTTGGCATCCAGCGCCGGGTGGCGCGACGTTGAACATTGGACCAGGGTCGCATCGGGGGCGTTGCCCTGCCGCAGTTCGATGCCGAAATTACCGCGGAAGGGCTGGACTTTTTGCAGGCGCCACTGATTGCGCAGGGCCCAGGGGGTGAGAATGCCCGCCACCACCACGCAAACCAGCACGGCCTGGACCAGCGCTCGAAAACGTAATTTCCCCGACACGCCGGCCGCAAGGATGACCAGCAGCCAGAGCAGGGGGATCGGATTCACGAGCAGGGTCATGCCGGTGACCAGGGAAAGCAAGAGCGCATCGACCAGGTTGGGACGCCGGATCCAGCGCAGTCCGACCAACATCATCGCCATCATGCCCACATCCTGGAAGGCGAAGTACCAGGGGAAGGCATGCAGTTTGAGGGTTTCCGGCCAGAGGGCGAAGAGGAAGCCCGCGCAGTCGGCATGCCGGCATCCCAATCCGTGCAGCACATGCACGAAGCCCAGCGCAACCGAGGCCCCGAGGAAGGCCTGAAAGATCAGAAGCATGTGCAGGGACTTCTCCGAATAGACCCCGCTGGCTTCGAAAAGGCTGCCCTAGAGCATGGGCACGATGGGAGAAAACCAGGCCGTGGGCTGCCCGGTGCTTCCAAAAGGATCACTGAAACCGCGCCCCTCGGCAATGTTCACCGCAATGCGGCCGAGTTCGCCGCCATGGTCCACATCGTGCCAACTACGGATTCCCTCCAGTCCATATGCGACAAACAGACGGGCCAGAAATCCGGTCAGAAAGACGAGGACCAGCAGGCGCGGGGAAAGTCGGTCTTTCATGGGCTCACAGCTGGGGGTTGACGTAGGCGGCGCTGGTTTCCAGCACCATACTCTGCTGCATCAGTTCGAGCTGTAGGATGACCTTGTCCTTGCCGCGCACTTCGGCAATCGCCGCCTCCAGCCCCTTCATAGGGCCGCCGGTGATCCGTACGGGCTTTCCCAGCTGAAGATAGTCGAGTACTTCCAGTTCCTGTCCGGCCGCCAAGGATTAGGCGATGGCCCGCAGGGATTGATAAGAAATCGCTTTTCAGGCGTCACGTGCACGCACCCGCTGGAGCGGGTCTGAAGGAGCGCTTTCACGGTGGAGATGTAGAGGAATCGGACTGGCGATGTCAATTCTGACTTCAACCGCACTCCGCAGGTAATCAAGTCGCAGGTGAAGCGACCAAGCGCCCGCTAAACAGGCCGATGTGACGAATTCGACACCGTCTGGAGGCGCACCGCCGGGGACGCCCTAGCGCAGGCCACCCGGCTGTCCGCACGCAAAGACGCACCTACCACGTCTCGCAGCCACGAAAGGCCATGCTGGTGGCCGGGTCATAGGCGGGACGCGGCTGGTAGGTGTTGATGCCCGGCACTGCCCGACCCCGCAGGAGAAAGCAGCTCGGCCAGGGGCTCTCGGTCACGATCCGCGTGCTGGTGGGGATGTAGCGAATGGTCAGACCCGCCCGGCGTCGCGGTGAGGTGTTGGCGTTGGAACCATGAATCACATTCGGATGATGAATGGATACGTCCCCCGCCTTGAGGATGATATCCACTGCCTTCGACTCATCGACGAGGGCGTCGTCGATACTGGACTGGAGCACGTTTGGCTGATCCTCGCGCGCGTGATGCGGTTTGATCTCCATCGTATGCGTCCGCGGAATCACGCGCATGCAGCCATTCTCCGACGTGGAATCATCCACGGCCAACCACAGGGTTACCACCTCCATGGGCTCCAGCGGCCAGTAGCTGCCATCCTGGTGCCACAGCACCGCCTGCCCGCTGAACGCCGGCTTGGAGATGTAGTGCGAAGCAAACAGGGCAATGTCGGGTCCGATGAACTGCTGGGCCACATCCAGTAGGCGATCATCGCTGATCAGACGCACCCAGAACGCATCCTGCGTCATTAGGTTATGCCCCAGTTGCTCGGCCCGCAGCTTGGGGTTGCGGGCGAGTAGCCAGTCGATATGCGCGCTGGCTTCGGCAATAAGTTCAGCGTCCAGCACATGGCGGGCCAGGCCAAAGCCTTCCCGGTCATACTGCGTCTTGACTGTATCCATCATCCACCACCTTGTTGTTCACATGCTAAGAAATCGCTTTTCAGGCGTCACGTGCACGCACCCGTCGAGACCGGCCTGTATGCACGCTTTCATGCGAGTGGTTGTATCACATGTACTAGCTGTTGAAAAGGGCTGGCGGTCGCACGGAATGGTTCATCAGCGCTTGGATGCGGTGCCGGAGGAGTTGGGTCATGGGTCGAACGCCGGTCTTGGGATCCAGATGCCCGGCCTGGAGGAATTCGTGGACATCGATCGGTTCGCCGAAGTTTAGTTCGGCGTGGCGTGGTCCGGGATAGTCTTGCTGATCGAGGACGTCTTCCTCGAGTTTGAGGATTGTTTCGGCGATGCGGTCCACGGTTGGGTTTTGGCGCAGGTATTGGCCGGGATAACTGTAAAGCTGCTGGGCGACAAAGACCCGGTCCAGGTCGTCGTAAAGTTCCTCCGCGTGGCCCGGGGGTGGAGGGTTGTCCGGGGCCGTCAGTTTCTTACGGATGACGCGGCGGAGCGTTCGGATTCGGGAGGGGACGGGGTCGGTGGCTTGGGTGATGCCATGTTTTTTCTCGATTTGATCGACGAGGAATCGCTGCAGGTATTGGATGCGTTCGACTATCGTTCCCGTGCGCGACTGGCCGATGAACTCCTCCTCCTTGATCGATAGCAGGGTGTTGCCCAGGGCGTAGATCCGTTCCACGATCTCGACGCGTGAACGTGGTTTCCAAGTGATCCGTTTCTCGAGCTTGTCGAGACGCGGGGAGAACGTGGCGGCGACGGAGGGATCGTGCGCGATGCGGATGGCGACGGGGACGGCATAACTTTTCTTGCCTGCAGGCAGTTTTTCGGCGGCGCGCAGGAGGATCGTGGCCACGCCGTCATTCAGAGAGTCGAGTTCCTCGTGGTGATGATAGATCTCACCCTCGGGAAAGATGACGAGCGGATGTTGGCATTCGCGGAGGATGTTCATTGCGGTCCGGACGGACGCCAGATCGGCTCCCTCGCGATCGACGGAGAATGCGCCGGACCGTTGCAGGACGAAGCGGTTCAGTCGGTTGGATTCGAATCCTTCGCGTGCGGCCATGAAATGGAAGACGAACCCGTTTTTGCGTCCGACGTGCACGAGCAACTGGGGATCGGCGTGATCGGCGTGGTTTGGGGCGACGAGGACGGACTGGCCTTGCTTGACGAGGCGAGCCATGGGTTCGTCGCCGCGCACGGTGACCTGTTGGATCTTAAACCTGCGGCGCAGCAGCAACGCCGAGATCGCGTGAAGAATGGGCCGGAACCAGGGGGCGTATTTGGGTGGGCAGAACGCGTAGGGGTTTTGTGGACGGAGGATGTTCATCTGGGCTTTGTGGCGAGTTGGGCGGAGACGGTGGGGGCCAAGCGGTCGCGTTCATCGGTGGTGAAATTCCAGCCACCCAGGATGAAGAACATGACGAGCAACTTGCAGTCATTGCCGCTGGATGTGCCTTGGAACGGCGCGGCGAACAGGCTCCAGAATCCTCGCAGCCAGACTGCGGAATGGATGGAGAGCGAGTTGGCGGTTTGTTCTGTTACCACGTTGCCTTTGCTGTTGCGCGCATGGGCTCGGGTGCTGCCGTACGGCACTGAACATAGCGGGTTGTCGGGGTGTGGAGAACATCTTTGTTCTTCGATTGCGTCACGAACGCGGGACGCGAGGGTAGGGGGGGGGCGACGGTAAAATGGAGGCGCACTCCGCTCAAACACAGATTTTTCGGCGGATTTCAGACGCGTGAAAAGGGCGATGCCGATATGGGCAGGGTGAGACCACCCGTGGATTGGCGAGAGACCGGGGTGGCATAACCGGTGTGCCCGGGTACATGTATTGCGGGAGTCAGAAAATCAGCACATAGCCGATCCCGAAGACCGCGACATCGACAATGGCGTGGCTGACGTAACCGGGCCAGATGGATCGATAGCGGATATAGCACCAGGACCAGACGGCACCGCCGATGAAGATGCCCAGGCCGCAGAGCAGGGTGGTTGGCCAGTTGAAATACAGCTTCATCGCGACGAGGTGATGAAGGGTGAAGGCGAGGGCGGAGAAGCCGATGGCGGCCTTGGCGCCCATCAACTTTTCACTTTCCCGAACCACGAACCATCGCCAAACCACTTCCTCCAGGAACGAGTTGACGGTGATCCAGTAGAGGGCGCCTGCGAGGTAAACGGGAGCGGCATCCAATCCGATTTCCTTCATCGAGGTGCGCATTGTTTCCGGATCAATCATCGACGCCCCGAAACAGGCGAACACAGTCACAATAAAGGCGCTGATCAGGAGTCCCAGCCCCGCGCCCGTCCAGAGGCCGCCCCGGCGCGGCGCGGACCAGCTCCGCGGTTGGCGATAGACCATCAAGTGCCAAGCCAGAGGAATGATCAGGATCCAGATTTTGGACAGGAAGAAGATTCCTTTTCCGAAAGCGGAATCTGGAAACCAGTACATGCCGAAGGCGACGCCGAGGCTGGGCGCGGGGATCAACAGCAGCAGGGCCAATAGCGGGAGTCGCCTGCATTCCCGGTTCGGAAAAGTTGGATCCGAAATCATTTCACTCATCAGGACTCTTTGTTACGTTCTTGCGATGGCGCGGCGACTCCAATTCCGATTGGTCGGTTGCGAAAGCGTTTCGAGGAAAGTCGTGCTGAAAAAGGAACAGCTCCTGGTCGAACAAGCGGTCGGAGGATACCTCGCTCCGCGCGAAACCGCAACGGCGCCCTTCGCCCCCCCACCAGTAACATGGAGCAGAGCCACACATTGACCTGTCCGCAGGTCCTTCTGCTCCGAGCCACAGGTGTACAGAATAGAAATGGCGAAAGACGAGCCCTGACCCCTCGCCCTTCCTTTGGCTGCGTAACCGGCACAAGGTGCGCTCGTGGACGGCAGGCTATCAACGCTTTCCCTCCGCACGCCTCTATGCCGAGTATGGCCTGTACAAAGTCCCTACGACGGCAGGACAGACGGCGAAAGCGCATGCCTTATGATGAAGAACATCGGAAAGCCGTGTGCGGGAAAACCGCATGCACGGTTTGATGAGGGGCGGGAGGCCGACCTCCCGCCTACTCTACCTGGAGACCCTCATCGTCGTTTTCGTAGAAGTTGACCATGAAGGCGTGGTGCGGCAGGTAGTTCTCAAAGAACGCCCCGCGCACGCGGGCCCGCTTCGGTTCCGCCGGTTCAGCGGCGCACAGTTCGTCGCGTACCCGCCGCAGGGCCGCGTGCATGCGCGCGCATTCGTCGCGGCTGAACACGCCCGGCACCACCACATATCCGCAGGTGTCGAAGTACGCGCGTTCCGCGCTCGTCAGCGCCGGAAAGGGACGAAGGAACGGCTTCGCGTCCGCAGGGACCGGGCCCGCCTCGATCGTTTGCATGGACAGTCTCCCATTCTTCTTCTGAACGGCCATTCCACTTGGCGGCGTCGGCGCCCGCCCAAAACCAGGCCCGCAAGCTCTCAAGCGCGGCCTGCGCCGTCAAGTGCACCTTCGTTTCGCCGGCGTGCCCACGGGCGTGCAATGGGTGTCACCGATTTGTCCGACTACGTCACGCGGCGCCGGCGCGGCGGAACTGGCTGGGGCTGGCGCCCGCGCCGCGGCGGAAGACGCGGTTGAAATGCGTGAGACTGTTGAAGCCGCAGGCAAAACAGATTTCCGTGATGCTCTCGCCGGTGGCGGTCAGCCGGCGTTTGGCTTCGTCGATCCGGCGGGACTGGACATAGCGGGTGAAGGTCACCCCGGTCTCTTTGTGGAATAGATGCGAGAAATGGGCCGGCGAGAGTCCCGCGCGGGCGGCGACATCGGCGAGCTTCAACTCCGGATCGCGAAAGCGCTCTTCGACCAACGCGCGGGCGGGGCGGATTGCCGGGTGCTCCAGGCTGGCCTCCAGTTCGCGGATGCGCCAGGCGCTGCCGCACATCTGCCGGGCAAACAACTCCAGCAGATGCATGACATGCACCAGACGGTCGCGCGGCAGCCATGGGGCCTGGGCATAAGCCTCCTGCAGTTGTGTCGCGGGGATATTCAGCCAGCGGAGCCTGCGGACGGTGCGAGCGAAGGCGGCCTGCGACTGTTGCTCGGGCAGCACTTGACCGCTGGAGATCGTCGCCACATGTTCGCCCTGGATCACAACCGGGATCGCCATGTCGTAAAAGCCGACGTGGCACTGGTAGAGTTTGGCGCGACCTTCCGCGCCGGCCTGGGCGTGATTCCGCTGATCACATCCTTCACAGCGGCGGGCGCCTTCTTTGGTGCTGCGGATGATCTGGCAGAGCGGACTGCCATTGTCCCCCGCCACGCCGACGCGCGTCAGGCCGACGTCCGGCGTGTTCAAGGCCATCGAGAGGCCGGTCAACCGCTTCAGGATCAAGGCAAACTCGGTGAACTCTGGCGACGCCACCAGCTGCCGAAAAAATAACCCGGCCGTGCTGTGGGCGACGGGGGAGGACGGCGCGCGGGCCGTCGGATCAGCGGTTGTCGGCATGCGCGAAATTTAGCCAGGGTCGAAAGAAAAGTAAAGTCTATCGAAAGAGATGTGGAGCCAACCGCCGCCCCAGCGGTTAGGTTGGTGTCATGTCTGAACTAACAGTGGATTTGGAACAAGCGTCCGTGCCGAGCGGCGGTGTCCGACTGTTCTGGCTGGGCCAGGCGGGGTTTGCGTTTCGGACTGCCGCGGGGAAACGCGTGTTCCTCGATCCCTACCTCTCCGACGCCTGTGAGCGCATGTTCGGGTTCAAACGCCTGTCGCTGCCGGCGCTGGCCGCCGAAGAGGTGGATGCGGACTGGGTGGTCCTGACGCACGAACATGCCGACCATCTGGACCCGGGCGCCCTGCCGGTGATCGCCCGCAACAATCCGAACTGCCGTTTCGCCGCTCCGAGCGGCTGCACGGCCGGGCTGGAGGCGGCAGGCGTGACGGCGGAGCGGTGCGTGCTGCTGGAACCGAATCGGCGCCATGACCTCGGCGATCTGGTTGTGCACACGGTTCCGGCGGATCACGGGGACATCTCGCCCAGCGCGCTGACGTTGCTGCTCGAGTTCGGCGGTGTGCGGGTGATGGCCACCGGCGACACGTCATGGCGGCCGGTCTGGTTCAAGCCGCTCTACGACCTGAAACCCGACGTGGTGCTGACGGTCATCAACGGCGTGTTCGGCAACATGAATCACATTGATGCCGCGCGGCTCGTTTCGGAAGCCAATCCGCGGTTCGCGATTCCCTGCCATTTCTGGACCCTGGCCGAGCAAGGCGCGGGCGACCCCGCCGGCTTCGTCAACGCCTGTGCGACCATGTGCCCGGAAGTGCGGGCCGTGTTGCTGCGGCCGGGCGTGGGGCTGACGGTGGAGGCGGTTAAACACTCGGCATAATTCAACTCTAGGAGCATGTAATGAAAATTGCGCGTGTCGTGACGAGTCAGTCCAACGAACCAGTCTTG
>JAQCIA010000054.1 GCA_027620105.1 Verrucomicrobiota bacterium
GGAGTGGCTGGGCCTGCTCCACGTCGCCACCTTCGCGCTGGTCACCATTCACTGCCTGATGCACCGGCGCGAACCGACCTCCGCGCTCCTCTGGATGTTTGTGGTGTGGGCGTTCCCGCTCATCGGCCCCGTATGCTTTTTGATGTTCGGCATCAATCGGATTCCCACCAAAGCCTGGCGGAAGTACCGCAGCGATGAAAAATTCCTGACCGAGCGCCGCGCCCGCGAACACGAAGAAAAACCGCTGGCCTACTGGCGCTCCGTACGCGCCTCCGTGGCCACCGAACCACCCCAGCCCGAACTGCGCAACCTGAACGCGTTGATGAACGCCGTGGTCCCGGACTACCCGCTGCTTGGCCACAACCATGTGGAAGCACACGTCACGGGCGATGTTGTTTTCCCACGCATGCTGGCCGCCATTCGCGGGGCCAAGCACCACATCCACCTGCAAACCTACATCCTCGGCCATGATGAGATCGGGCGTGAATTTCTCGAAGCATTGCGGGAACGCGCCAACGCCGGCGTCACCGTCCGCCTGCTCTACGACCGCATCGGGTCCGCCCACGCCTGGCTGTTCGGGCTGTTCTCACGCTACACCGGCATTCCGAACCTGCACCTCGCCGCCTGGGCTCAGGTGAATCCCCTCAAACTGCGCTTCCAGGTGAACCTGCGCAATCACCGCAAAGTCCTGATCGTCGATGGTGAGCATGCCTTCATGGGCGGCATCAACCTATCCGTGAACAACGTCACCCGCAATCGCCGGCCACCGGACCGCGACTACCACTTTGAACTGCGCGGACCCATCGTGCCGGAATTGCAATATGCATTTCTCAGCGATTGGTACTTCATGACCGACGCCGCACCGGAATCCTTGCTCTGCGTGGAACACTTCCCGCGCCCCGCCCACGCCGGCAATTCCCTCATCCGACTGCTGAACGGCGGCCCGTCGACCCAGATCGACGAGATGATCGACACCACCTTCGCCGCCATCACGTCGGCCCAAAAAAGCATCACCGTCGTCACGCCCTACTTCGTCCCCCCCACCGAAATTCTGTGCGCATTCCGTTCGGCGGCCCTGCGCGGGGTGCAGGTCACCTTGATTCTTCCGAAAGTGAACAATCACATCTACGCGGGACTGGCCGGGCGGTCGATTTACGACGACTTACTCAAGGCCGGCGTGCGGATTTTTGAGCGCCCGCCGCCCTTCATCCACGCCAAGGCCATGCTCATCGACGAATCCCTGGCCATCGTCGGCACCGCCAACCTGGACGTCCGCAGCCTGCGCTTGAACTACGAAACCAACCTGGCCGTGTTCGATCCTGATTTCATCGACAGCCTGCGCGCCATCGTCCGCGAGGATCTGGCCGCCAGCCATGAAATCAATCGCGCGGCCTGGGTGCAGCGTCCCCGCTGGCGACAGGTGCTGGAGAATTTCTGCAGCCTGCTGACCCCTATTCTGTAACGCGGGACCTGCGGTGCGACGCGTATTTGGGTGTCGTCGCGCCCCCGCGTGGCGCACGCAGGCAACGCGCTGCTCGGCGTTGTCCGTTGCGCCGAACTATTCGCCCGCGCTCACGGCGGTCGGTGTCGGCACCGGCGCGCCCGCCGGGCGCTCGATGCGCGGCGTGACCGTGATCGCCAACGACCGACGCTTGCCATTGCGATCCATACCCACCAGGAAACGCGAATAAAATTCGCTGTTCTCGGTTAGCCCGCCAATGTCCACCGTCTGCCCATCCTGCACGGTGATATCCGTCGATAGCCGCGTGAATTGTATGGTTTCTTTCCCGCCGTCCGCGAGCCCGGTAATCTCCGGCGTGAGCTTGAGTGAAATCAGCGGACCTTCGCCGATCACCCGCGCCTGCACCCGCAGGATGGCCCCCACCTCGCGCAATTCCAGCGCCCGCATCATGTAGCCCTGGTTGATGCCGTACTGCACCAGCCAGTCGGCGTTGGGCACCTCTTCACCGATATGCAGGGTGGCTTCGCCACCACTTTGCAGCAGCAGGGTTTGCCGCGTTGTGCGCCCGTGACGATCGGAACGACGCTGGGCGTAAGGACGCACGCTTGCGTCCACGTTCACGGTGTCTTCCACAATCACCACATCCGCGCCGCCTTCCACCCCCATCGCCACCAGTTGCTCCTGCTTTGATTCCTCCACCGCCACCTCAATGCGCACATTGACTGGCGGCACGTTCAGCTGGCGAATGACGTCGGCCACGTCCACCTGCGCGTCCGCGGTTGCCAGCACGAGCAGGCGACCATTGGGCTTGTCATAGATCACCCGGCCATCGGTGCCCGACACTGCTTCAACCATGCTGATCAAGGCGGCGGCATCCCGCGTATACAGGGGATAGGCCTGCATCACCCGGCCATCCTGCGCCATGGCAACGAAGCCAAGAGAACCCCAGGCCAGCAGCGCGTATGTCAGGAGTTTCATGCGTCGTCTCCAGAGCCGTCCTTGCGATTTGCGGATTACAACGTCGATTCTACGCCGACGTCCCCATTCTCGCAAGAGCCATCCCCCGGGCCGTCCGTCACCGACACCGCAACATCGCGCCCCGTCGCGCCAGCAGCAGCGTTGTCCACTCCACATCCGCCCAGGTTCGCACCACATCAAACCCCAGCGCCGCGTATGCGTCACGCACCGCTGGCACCTGTGCCACCAGCATGCCCGAAAGCACCAGGTGCGCGTCGGGGCCCGGTGTCAGCAGGCGAATGAATGCGGGCGCAAAACGATGCAGCAACGCGTCGTACAAATTCGCCACCACAACCGTGAAGGGCGCCTCCGGTTGAAACGCGTCCACGTCGGACACAAGCAGCGTCATCTGCGCGAGAACACCATTGCTCACAACGTTCTCGCGCGCCGAAAGAATCGCCTGGGGATCGTTGTCAAATGCCGTAACCCGCGTGAAACCAAGCTTGACTGCCGCAATCGCCAGGATGCCGGATCCGCAACCGGCATCCACTAGCGACACACCGGGCTGTTCGCCACTCACGTGATCGAGGGCCTGCAGACAGGTGCGCGTGGTGAAGTGCCGCCCCGTACCAAAACTCAATCCCGGATTGATTTCCACGACGCAGCGGATTTGCGCGTCGCCGGGCTCCCACGGCGGTCGCACCATGACGTTGGGCGAGACGCGCTCTGCAGGGAAAAAATGCTTCCAAGCCTCCTGCCAATCCGCGTCCGGCAACGCTTCCACACGCAAGGCCCAGCCCCCCTGTGGCGCCCACTGGCCCAGGCGCGTGCGCAGGATCTCAACATGTTGCTCCGCCTCGGCTTGAACCGTATGAAAGCAATCGAACTGCACCGCCCCCGTGTCCGCATCCTGCCAGCTCACGACGCCCTCATCGCCAGCCAGTTCCAGGCCCGCTGCAATGCCTTCCGCCGACGCGGCGTCGGCTGTAATGCGTGCCACGTGCAACATGCCTTACGACGCATCCTTGGCCAGTAATTCACGCACGCTGCGCGTCAACTGTTTGGCATCGTATGGTTTTTGTAGAAAACTCCAGGCCCCCATCGGCAGCACCGTGCGCAGGTAGTCGCGCGAGAATCCGGACGTGACCAGCACGTCGGCTTCAGCCTTGGCGCGGCGGATGCGGCGCATGAGTCGCGCCGATCCGTTCTGATGCAAAACCCCATCCATCACCGTGATATCGATGCGTCCGGCATGGCGACCGTAAAGCGAAACGCCGGCCTGCGCAGACTCCGCCACCAGCACGGTAAACCCCTCCTGCTCAAGCGCCAGTTGCATGGACGCCAGCAACTCCGGTTCGTCATCCACCAGCAGCACGGTTCCCGTCACCCGATCCACCACGACCGGTGCGGGCGCCACGTCACTGGGCATGGCCGCAATGGGCAGAAAAATATGAAACGCGGACCCCTTGTCCGGTCGGCTGCTGACACGGATCCATCCACCCATTCCCGAAACGACTCCCAGCGCAATGCTCAAGCCCAGTCCGAAGGACTTATCGCCATCCTTGGTCGTGAAGAAGGGGTCGAAGATGCGCTTGCGGATGGCGGCGTTCATGCCCACGCCGGTATCCCGAATGCGCAGCACGGCAAAATCGCCCGGGGCCGATTTGGTCGGTGGGCGCGCCACGCGGCGGACGCCGCCGTCGATGCGCACCGTTCCCCCGCCGGGCATGGCCTCCGCCGCGTTGATCAAGAACGTCAACAGGGTGTCCACAAACTGTGCGCGATTGCCGGCCACCACTGGCATGGTCTCGGGATGGTCGATCTGGATCACCACGTTCTGATCGCGAAACATCGCGCCCACGAAATCCGTGGACTCCTGCACCACCTGCGCCAGGGGCAGCGGCACCCGCTCCTCCACCGAATTCGGCGCACTGGCGTGGGAGATGTGCAGCAGGCGTTCCGTCAGCGCCGCGCCCCGGCGTGTCGCCTCCAGGATGCGCGTGGCCTCGTCATGCACCCGCGTTTTTGGGATGAAATTGGCCGCAATGGACGTCGCGTATGAGCGGATCACATGCATCACGTTGTTGAATGCGATCGCCACGCCGCCCGCCATGGAGCGGATGGCGGCCATGCGCTCGGTATCCAGGAGAGCGCGTTCCGCCCGCTGCCGCTCGATCATCTCCTGTTGCAGCTTCACGTTGGCATCCCGCAGCTCGGCGGTACGCGCCGCAATCGCCTCCTCCAGCATTTCGCGATGCCGCTGCAATTCTTCCTCGACCCGCTTGCGCTCCGTGATGTCCCGCGAAATGCCGAACGTGCCCACCACCCGCCCGGCGTTGTTGAACAGCGGCATCTTGGTGCTCGTCACCCAAGTCGTCCGACCGTCCGGCCACGTTTCCTTTTCCTCGCGATTGACGAGCGCGATGCCCGTGCGCATCACAACCTGTTCGTCTTCATACGCCTTGCGCGCGTGTTCCTCGGAGAAGAAGTCAAAGTCCGTCTTGCCGACCACGTCATCCGGTGACCCAATCCCGAACAGCCGCGCATGGTGCCGATTGATGAGCGTGAAGCGACTCTCGGCATCCTTGAAGTAGATACTGTCGGACATGTGCTCGAGCAAAACGCCCAGCAACTGGCTGCGATCCAGGCCGTGCGCGTGCACCGGGTTGGGCACGCCATTTTCTGATGTTCGCTCCTGCACCGCCATGTCATCACTCCGGTTCATCGTTCCGCCACGCGGCCATCGGGAAAGACGCTTGCCCGCCACCGCCACGCCAGCCTAGTGTAGTGCGTCCGAAATATTCCTGGGCCTATGTCTTAGATGGTAGGGCCGGCCTCAAGCTGGCTCTGCCGCAAGTCGCATTTAAGGAAACGCAAGACGCACCACAGGAGCCTACCACGGCTGCGGGGCCTCCCATCAGCAAGAAAACGCCAAAACAGGAGAATGAACATGTCTTTTACACTCGCTCTGGGCGCCCAGGCACCGGATTTTTCCCTGCCCGCCACGGACGGCAAGACCTATCGGCTCGCCGACTTCGCCGACGCAAAGGCCCTCGTGGTCTTCTTCACTTGCAACCACTGCCCCTATGTCATCGGCTCGGACGAAGCCACACGCCGCACCGCGGACACGTTCCGCGACCAGGGTGTCCGCTTCGTCGGCATCAATGCGAACAGCGTAAACACCTACGCCGAAGACAGTTTTGCGCACATGGTCACACGGATGGCCGAACAGAAATTCCCCTGGATGTATCTGCACGATGAAGCGCAGGACGTCGCCCGCGCCTACGGCGCCCTGCGCACGCCGCACTTTTACGTCTTCGACAAGCAGCGCAAACTCATCTACACGGGCCGCGGCGTCGATACGCCCCGCGACGCCAGAAAAGCGACCGTGAACGACCTCGAGCAGGCCCTGCGCGAATTCACCGCCGGCAGCCCCATCAGCACCCCCATGACGAATCCAATCGGCTGCAATGTGAAATGGGACGGCAAGGATGCCCACTGGATGCCGGCCGACGCCTGCGACCTCGTGTAAGCCTGCGCCCGTCGGGCGGCATCACTCGTCGGTCTGTTGCAGCACCACGGTCCTGGCGCGACGATGGGAAAGCGTACGATCCCATTGGATCAGCGTGGGATAATCAGACCGCGACACGATGGCCGGCGTGCGCGACACTTCCGATTGCATGATCACCTGGGTGCCGCCATCGCTGGCCGGCTCCTGGGTAACCTGAACGTCCACCCGCGTGCCCGCAATCCCCTCCAGCCGCTGATCTTCGGGCAACATAACCAGCGTAAACCCTGCCGGCACGTGCGCCGTCAACCGCGCGCTCTGTGTACCCCGCGCATCCAGAAAGAGCGGATTCGCGCGCTGGTCCGTGCGCAACATGAACACCCGATCGGGTGCCTGCGTCAGGCTGAAATACAGTTGCTTCCCATCCCGCACCGCGTACTGCGGCAGGCGCACACTGTAGGCGATGCGGCCGGGGTAGCGGCTGAAATCCGTGGTAAGTTCGCCTTCCGCCACGGCGGCCTGCGAGAGCCCCGCGACAGTCTCCATGAAGTCACGCCGCCGCTCTTCCGGCGTCATGTCCGCATAGCGCCGGTTCTGTAAGCCAAAACTGGTGCCATACAACAACTGGCGCCGATGCAGCTGCACGTCGCCATTCGCTTCGACGCGCAGCGAGTCCTCGATCCACTGGTTGTCATCACGCGCCGGCAACAGCTCTTCCACGTGTCCGCGGGGCAGCGTTAACATCCACATCCCTGCATGGGCGCTGGCGCCGATTGCCCCATATTGGTCATCGTCGCCCAGGTACACGAAGCGACCGTCGGCCAGATCAAGGGCCGCGTCGTCCACGCGCACCAGCACATCCGCAAACACTTCGCGCTCTGCGGCAGCATCCAGCGACGTGCGAAACGGTGCAATTGCCGGGCGGTCGGATGCCAGCACAAACTCCGCCGAACATCCGGCGGCGCGCAGCATGGCATACAGCAGCACCGCGCGATCCGCGCCATTGCCATAGCCTTCCGCCAGCGTTTGATCCGCCGGCGTGATCGCCGAGAGGGGAACGTCCGGCAGCGCCGGACCGACCAGCCGCACCCGCGTTGCCACCGCGTCGCGGAGCACCTGCAACCGCTCCCACGGATCCGGCACCTTGCGCGTCAGCTCGCGCGCCAGCCGTGCAGCCACGGGCTGACGTGCGGCGGCGCGGCGCAGGGCCTGATCCACCCCGGAGGCATAGGAGCGCCACTGGCCGAAGGACACCACCACCGTCGGGTGCAGGACCCAGTCCGGCGGCATCTGCTCCTCACGTTTCACCCCCGGCACATCCTGCACCTCCCACTCATACACGTCACGACTTCCATCGCCGTGCGTAAAAATGGATTCCGCCACGCGCGCCGGCGCCAGCAGATGCCGGTGGACGCTGGGCACCACACCACGCGGCATGTGCAGCGTCACCCGTTTGTGCCGAATGGTGTCCGTTCCACGAAAACTCTCCCGCAACGACACGAAGGGCCGCTCCCGCCGTGTGTGCACATAGGTGTAATCAATGGTACTGCCCACCGTGACCGCCGGAAAACTCGCCACCAGGGTGCGTTCGGCCGGATAACGCGGCGTGCTCCCCACCCACGCGGCATCCATCACATTCATCTCAGCCCGGCTGATCGTGCTGGTCTGCCCCTCCGGTGACGTCACCTCACCGCGCACGAGTTCCAGATCATCCCACGCCGGATTGAAACGCAGGGTCAGCTCCGCGTGCTGTTTCTTGCCCGCGTACGTGAGAATCTTTTTGCGCACCCTGCGCTCCTCGCGCCAGCTCCCATCCGCGGCCAGTTCGTAGTCAACCGTTTCAGTCTCCGTGAGCGCATCGCTGTCCCCGGCCAGTGCATCGGTGCCGCCGTTCGCCACGGCGTACATCGGCATCTGTCGTCGCGCGCGCTCCATGGTCACAAGCGTCTGCTTCAGCGTGCGGTACTGATCCGGATCAAACTCCACCGCGTCGAGGCGGAACTCTGAAACCGCTTCGAGCGTTGGCCCGCTCTGCCGCACAGCAAAAGACCACGCCACGCCATCCCGTTCAATATCCTCCGAGATGGGCAGGGCCACGGGTGTGTTCAACGCGGGGGCCAGCGTGAGGAACATCTGCTCGCGCACACCACAGGCTATTTCCGTCTGTAGCGGAAAGCGGCGATCCTGCAAGCCCGTTCGCCCGATGATGAAATTGATCATGCCGATGCGCGTCCCCATGGCCGGCAACGGCAGCATCACCAACTGGTTGCCACGAATCAACACATCGTCCGCCTCGTAGGCGACACGCGCGGTCAGGCCCGTGGAGACATCCAGCATGTCCGGCGGATGGATGGCAACATCGGTCACGCGCGCGTTGGGAACCGCCGCCTTGATGAGACCTTCGAGCAGGCGCCGTCGCTCCTCCGGCTTCACCTGCGCGAAATAGCGCCGGTAGGCATTGTCATTCACGCCCGCGAACGTCAAAATCGTTTCGGCATTCAGCCGACCATCCGCGTTAACATTGCCAACGGTGTCCACATGCAGCAGGTTCTGCGTGGCAGGCTCAATGGCGGAAAGCCGCAAGGGGTCGCCCTCCGGCGTTGCCACCAGATAGCTGCGATTGTCGAGGTACGCCGGCAGCAGTTCTCGCGTGGTCTCATCCGTTGGGTCCATCAGCATATACCCATCGCCGTCGCGCGCCGCCACAATTGCGTGATTGAAATAGGGTTGGGGCACTTCGGGATCTTTTTTGGGACCGTTGTTGATCAGCGTCGGAAATGCGTCAATACCGGCCCCGCGCAGCATCGCCACAAGCAAGGCCGCCTTGTCCCGGCAAACGCCATGGCGCGCGGCAAAGGTGTCGCGGACGTCATGCGGCTCGTAACCTGGCGATTCTGATTCCGCCACGATGCCCATGTAGCGTATGTCCTGCGCCACGAAACCGAACAACGCGCGAATCTTGTCCGCCGTCAGCGTCAGTCCCGCCGTGAGTTCCGCCACCTTGGCTTCAATCTCAGGCGACAACACGAGATGCGGTTCCGACAGGTTCCAGTACCAGCGCGACACGCCCTCCCAGTCCGGGCTCGTGCTCACCAGCACCCGCTGCGCCACCGTGTAAAACTCGGGCATGCTGGGTTCCTCAAATGCCCGCGGCACATCGCGCGCCTCCCAACGATGCAACATGCGATCGCCAGCTTCCTCCTGCGTATACGTCACCGTATTCGCGATGGGCGCCTTATGCGCAAGGCTGCGCAGCGGCAGCGCTGCGGGACCATCGATCTCGGCAATCTGATGGATGATTGGACGCGTGCTCTCAAAGGTCATCCAGTCGCACCATGTGTTCGCCATGCGTGGATGCACGATGCGGTCAAAGAACACCGTGTGCAGCACATCCCCCAGTTTCAAGCCCGGCACGTTGACCTGCACGATCTTGTCGTTGGGGTTGTAGATGTTCTCCGCCATGGAGGAGGGATTCACCATGATTCGGCTGTTCGCCGCCACATCGATGGTCGTCACGCCACCATCCGGCCGGATGATCTCCACGAGCGTGATCGCGCAGTCCTCAGGGCCGCGCTGGTACGGAATCGTGAAAAAACTCGAGAGCGTCCGATACCCCTGGCGCCCTTCCTCGGTGAGGATCTTGACGTACTCTTCGTGCCACTGCGTATAGGTGCCGTCGACTTCGTACCGGACTTTTTGAATACCCGCCAGCAGGACGGTGGATGCGTCCGGGTA
>JAQCIA010000055.1 GCA_027620105.1 Verrucomicrobiota bacterium
CTTCAGCACGTAGGCGTTGATGGTGCGCGGCCAGAAGAATCCAAGGCCGTTGACCAGAATCAACAGCAGCAGGGCCGTCACCATCAGCAACGCGAAAGCCAGCGCGCCGCCGGTGAGCCACACAAATGCATCACCATTTTTCCAGAATTGCTTCACAGTAATTTGTACCGGTTTCGCAAGTGCAGGCGAATTAGCTCCGCCGCCGTATTCATCACAAAGGTCAGCAAAAACAGCAACAGGGCCGCGAGGAACAGAACACGAAACAGGGTGCCACCGTCCGGCGCTTCCGGCAATTCGACCGCGATGTTGGCCGACATGGCACGGAATCCGCTGAAAATGGAGGCATCCATGATCGGCGTGTTGCCCGTGGCCATCAGCACGATCATCGTCTCTCCAACCGCCCGCCCGAGGCCAATCATGATGCCGGAAAAAATTCCGGGACTTGCCGTAGGCAGCACAACATGGATTGCCGTTTGCCACGGTGTTGCCCCCAAGGCCAGTGACGCCGCGCGCATATGCTGCGGCACACTCGACAGGGAATCCTCCGCAATCGTGAAGATGATCGGCACAATCGCGAATCCCATCGCGAATCCCACGACCATGCAATTGCGCTGGTCAAAGGTCAGCCCCAACACCCGCAACAGCCACCCGCGATAATCGCCCTGCAGGAGTGTTGATTCCACGACGCCGCCCAAATGCAGCGCCAGCCAGCCTCCCAGCAGCACCACCGGGATTAGCAGAAAAACCTCGTACCCAGGCTTCACGGCACGCCGCAGTCTTACGGGACAGATGCGCCAGACCCCGAGTGCCAGCAGAATACCCACGGCGATCACGAGCGGCATCACGAGGATGCCCGGCACAACCTTTTCCATATGCGGTGCCAGCCACAGTCCCGCAATGAACCCGAGCACCACACTCGGCAGTGCCGCCATGATTTCGACAATCGGCTTGACGCGCTGCCGCAGATTCGGGTGCATGAACTGCGACGCGTACAGCGCACCGAGCAGTCCAATGGGAATGGCAAACATCAGTGCATAGAAGGTGCCCTTCAGGGTCCCATACAGAAGTGGCGTGATACTGAATTTGGACTCAAAATCGTCCGTCCCGCCCGTCGATTGCCAGACATATTCCGGTTCATCATACCCTTCGTACCAGACTTTTCCGAACAAGGTCCGCAGGGTGATTTCGGGGTGCCGGTTATTAACCGTCCAACTGTGCAGCGTCCCCGTCACATCCGCCGCGAGCAATCCATCGGCCTTGGGCGAGAAGGAGAGGGCCGCAGGTTGCGCGGCGGTGCGCGCCTTCAAAAGGGTCTTCCCGGTCGTGCCGTAGTTCAGGTGAATCCCCCCCTGAACGTCCATCGTCAGAAACCCCTTGTCGCGGCGCGATGGTGTAATCGCCATCACGGCTGCGCCGTGCGCCTCGAATGCGTTGACCCTGACCAGGTGAAACTCCTCACCGCCCTGGCGCAGCATCTGCCACGTCGTCACCCCACCCGCCGCGTCACCCACCACCAGCGTGCGGTCACCAATCAGAAACTCGAGCGCCGTAACGGCGACACCCGCGGATCCGTGGGCATTGCCCGCCGGATCCAGTCGAAACTGCGGTGCCGCGCGGTCCATCGCATCGAGCCGCAGCGTTTCGCCTGCCGTGGTGCCGACAAAAATATTGTCGCCGCGTTCATCAATGGCCAAAGCGGTGACGCGACCGTCTCCCGGAACCTCAACGGTAAACTCTCGGGAATCACGCGTCACATCCCCCATCAGAGACACCGTCTCCTCAATCACAACGAGTTTCAGCTGCCGCGGACCCGCCACCGCCGCGATGATCGCGCCATCCGGCGTCACCGCATAAGCCATCTCGCGCAACGGTTGCCCTTCCGGCAGCACTTGCAACGGTTCCCCCGCGCGCAACAGCGGTGTGCTCACCCGCTTGCCATCGTGATAATCCACATCGAACGAAACGCCAACCGGCAGAACCTTGCCATCTGACAGCCCCAGCGCAAAACGGCTCCCGACGCCGTGCGATACAGACACAACCACCGCGCCATTGAGCGCGATCTCACCATCCGCCGCGATTGGGGCTCCGTCCGCGAGTGCGTGAAAGGAAATTCCTCTGGCGCCCACTTGATAGGCGATTTCCCGATATTCGTCGGAGCCAATGCGCAGCGGTGCCGCATCAACAAGTGAAATAGACACCGGTGCGCTGATTGCGGGCGCACGGAACAGCGGATAGACCTGGGCGACGATCACGATCAGAATCGACAGGATCGAGGCAATGATCGTCATCCCGCCGAACGTGACGACCCGTTTGGCCACGCGATCCCACAGCATGCGCCGCGTCAAACGGTCCAATGCTGAAAAGCCGCGCAGGCGAGCCGGTGCTGCCGGCTCGCCTGTCGGTCGAACGTTGCGATCCTGTCCCGTCTTGTCCACGTTACTTCAACTTGCCCAGCTCTTCCGCGGCAATCTTCGCTGGCAGTGGGAAGTACCCATCCTTTACGGTCGCTTCCTGTCCCTCGAGTGACAGCACGGACTTCAGAAATTCCCGCGTCAGGGGATCAAGGCCCTTCCCCGGAACCTTATTCACGTAGACGTACAGGAAGCGCGTGATTGGGTATTTACCATTGTACGCATTCTCCTGCGAGGCCGCGTTGAAAGACCCGCCTTCCTTCGCCGCCAGTGGCACGGCGCGCACGCCCGGCGTCGTATAGCCAATCCCGCTGTACCCGATGCCGTACATGTCAACCGATATGCCCTGCACAACGGATGCGGAACCAGGCTGCTCCTTGACGATGTCCTTGTAGTCACCGTTGCCCATCACATGCTCCTTGAAGAAGCCATACGTGCCCGATGCCGAATTGCGACCATAGAGACTGATCGGCCGCGCCGCCCAGTCACCTGTCACCCCCACATCACCCCATGCCGCAATATCCGACTTGTAGCCGTTCCGGCGCGACTTCGAGAACATGGCATCCACTTGCGCGATCGTAAGACCTTGCACCGGATTGTCCTTGTTGACGAACACCGCCAGCGCATCCACGGCCACCCGAATCGCCGTGGGTTTGTACCCGAACTTGCTCTCAAAACTGTCGATCTCCGACGGCTTCATCATGCGCGACATCGGGCCCAACTGCGCCAACCCACTGATCATGGCCGGAGGGGCGGTGCTCGACCCTTTGCCTTCAATCTGGATGTTGACGTTCGGGTAATGCTTCTTAAACCCTTCCGCCCAGAATGTCATCAGATTGTTGAGCGTGTCCGACCCCACACTGCTGATGCTGCCCGCAACCCCTTCCACCGTTTTGTATGTCGGAAGTGATTTGTCCACGGTGATCACCATCTCGGCCCGCACGCTGCCAGCACACCCCATGATGACCGCTGCGGCCGCCACGGGCAGCCATCCTGTTGCATTTATGTTCTTCTTAATCATAACTGAACCCTTCCTAGCGTTATTTTCTCTTGTCGTACGTCCTAGAAACTCGCCACGAGATCGATCTGCAAGCGGTCATAATCCGTAGACTTCGCCGAGTCGGAAATCTTTCGCTCATCATTGAAGAAGTATGTGATGCCTCCCTGCAGCTTCTTCATGATCTGGTATTTTGCAAACACCTTGTGCCCCTTGCCGTCGGTGCCGCCGCCCCAGCGGTCGGAATCCGTGAACATGCCCAGCGTGGCGTCCTTCTCAACTTCTGCGTAGCTGTAGCCGACTTCAAACGTCTTCACGGCATTCAGCTTGCCGTAGGTGACCCCGTACATGTGTCCCTGGTCATAACTGTCGGCGTCGATGTTGCTCAACTCCTGCACGTAGAAGTCCAGCGGACGGCCCGCCACCCACACTTCAAACTGGGCGAAGTAGACCACCGGGGTGAACTCGGTCTTCCAGGCCTTGTTGGTCGTGGACCCGCTCACCGAGCCATTGATCGTGCTGTTGCCGTAGGCATTGTTCTTGTTCTCCCAGTCGATCACGTCGAACCCCTGAATGTTGTCATAACTGTAGTAGCTCACGCCCACCATCACATTCATGGTCTCGCTCAGATCCAGCTTCACGGCCCCCTGGCCCGCATACAGCTTGGTGTCGTCGTCCGTCGAACGCTCCTGGACCCACATGTATCCAGCATTGCCGAGGAACGTCGCATTCCCCACGGCCGTCTTGCCCTTGAGCGCAAGTCCTTCGGGGGTTGCATCACCATCCCAGACGAGATCGTCGGGCATCGTGATGAAGGGATTCTTCATTTTACCACCGATACCGTGCAGTTCGTTCTCGCTGAGGCCGGTGAAGTTGTAGTCGATGTAGGCGAGATTCAGACGAAACTCGTCCTTGCTGAAGCCGTCACCGAGCGATTGATTGCCCGAGACCGGGTCCGACTGGCCCGTCGAAAGCTCCAACCCCACCTTCGCGTTGTCGTTCACTTTTCCCGACGCACTCAGCCGTGCCCGGATACGTTCGCGCTCCCGACGGAGGGTGTCCCCGCCCGAGTCCACTTTGGAATCGTCGTTGATCTGCTCGTACCGATACCGCAGATCACCCTTGAACTTCAGGTTATCAGCCCAGGTCTTGGGCGGGACATACGGCGGCGGTGCCTCAACTGGAACCGCACCCGTCTGCGCCAAACCAACCGACCCGAACCCCGCCACCACCAATGCACATGCCAACACACGTTTCATATCCCAATGTCCTTTCTTGACTGCCGACAGTAAAACGAAGTCCCATTACGGTTGCGTGTTGTGATTGTTAGGATTTCGTTAGTCTCGCCCCACCCCGCTGGGCATGCTTGCCCCGTGGATTTCGATCAATGCGCGCTCAACCGGGAAATAGACTTGTCCCTCGCGCCAAGGTCGTGTTAAGTGTCCGCCTCTTTGGTTGATCGTTCCGACGTAGCTCAATGGTAGAGCGGGTGGCTGTTAACCACTAGGTTGCAGGTTCGAGCCCTGCCGTCGGAGCCAATTACCAGACAAATCGAACCTGCGACACCGCAGGTTATCCCCCAGCTCGGCCAGGCCGCCGACGCCATCAAGACCCAAAACTCCAATGATCTCGGGATTATCGGGATCGCCGCCCACTGCCCGCGTATCCAGCCGAAGGCCCCAAGCAACCCCCCACAAGTTCGAGTTGGCAGGCTGGCTGCCCCCTTCGCCAGCACGCAACCCGACCCTGGCTCCTCCCTCGCTGACCCCATTGCAGTTTTTTGCCCCGCCACGTATGCTCCTGCCCATGCTCCAGAGCCTGCGCGTACGGAATTTTGCCATCGTTGAGTCACTCGAAGTCGACTTCGGTCCCGGATTAAATGTCATCACCGGCGAAACCGGCGCGGGAAAGTCGATTGTCATTGGTGCCCTCGGCCTTCTCCTGGGCATGCGGGCCGACCGCTCACAGGTCCGTACCGGCGCCGAACAGTGCCAGATCGAAGCCTCTTTCTTCCTCACGGACACAGCCGCCATCGGCGCCCTGCTGGATGAACTTGGCATCACCGCCTGCGAGGAAGGCACACTGGTGCTACGCCGCACCGTCACCGCCGCCTCTGGTTCAGGAAAGTGTGTCGTGAACGACTGCACAACCACGGTTCAGTCCCTGAAACGCATTGGCGATCTCCTGGTGGACCTGCACGGCCCCCACGAACATCAGTCCCTGCTGAATCAGGATTTCCAACTCGAGATTCTGGACGCCTTCGGCCACCTGGAGGCCGAACGCACCGCCCATCAGAAAACCTACGATGCGGTTCTCGAGATCCGCCGCCGTCGCAGCGCCCTGGATGGCGATGACGAATCAGTCGCGCAGCAGATCGAAATGCTGGCCTTCCAGATCAAGGAAATTGAAGCAGCGGAACTGCAGGGACAGAGCGAGGAGAGTCTGGCCGCCGAGCATGCCCTGCTCGCAAACGCCCAGGAGATCCTCACGCTGGGACAGTCCGCCACGGCAGCCCTTTCCGAAGACGATGCGTCAGCCTTTCAGCGCGTTGTCGAAGCCCGTCGCCAACTCGATGCCATGGCCCGCCTGACCGAAGAGGCCAGCCCCTGGCAGACGGAAGCGGAGGCTTTGGCCAGCGGCATTCAGGCCCTCGCAACAAGTCTCCAGCGCCGCATGGAGTCCATTGAACTGGATCCCGCGCGCTTGCAGTGGGTTGAAGAACGCATCGGAATCCTGCACCGGCTCAAGCGAAAATACGGGGGAACCATCGCCGAAATTCTGGAATTCGTCACAAAAGCACGCAGTCGCTTGCAGGATTTGTCGAGCCGCACCGAACGCCTGGCCGCCATCGACAAGGAACAAAAGGCCGCCGAAAAAGCGATGCTCGCAACGGGTGAGACCCTCACCTCCCGACGCCAGAAGGCCGCCCAGGAATTGGGACGTGCCGTCACCACCAACCTCCGTGCACTGGGCTTTCCGCACGGTGAATTTCGCATTGAAATCACGCCGGCCGAGCCGCGACCATCCGGCTTGGATTTGGTCGATTTCGGGTTCGCCCCCAACGTCGGCGAACCCATGCGCCCCCTGCGCGTCATTGCGTCGAGTGGCGAGATTTCGCGTGTCATGCTCGCCACCAAGGCCGTCCTCGCCAAACATGATCGCGTTCCCGTGCTGGTTTTTGACGAGGTGGACGCCAACGTCGGCGGCGAAATGGGTGTGGCCATCGGCGAAAAATTGCAGGCGATTGCCAAAGGCCATCAGGTGCTCTGCATCACGCACCTGCCGCAAGTCGCCGCCCATGGCACCACGCATTTCGCCGTGGCCAAGCGCGTGACCAAGGGACGCACGTTTACAGAAATCTCACCCGTAGTCGGTACCCAGCGTGAAGAAGAAATCGCCCGGATGCTCGGTGGCAAGAATCTGACCAGTGTCACACTCCGCCACGCCCGCGAACTGCTGGCCCGCCCGTGAGCACCCCTGCCGTGAGGCAGATCCAGCACCGGTGAGGAGCGCTCTCCCCAGGCATCCGCATCGCGCCGTCAGGGTTCGGCCTGAATCGCCGTGACCGTGAACGCCACTTGCCCGATTCCAGGTGCATGCGGCAAGGCGCGTATCTCGACAGCCGCTAACCGCCACGGCGGACGCTGTGACTCGAGGACGTCCGCCAGCTTCATCGCCCCCGCTATGGATACATCATCGAAGACCAGGTCTTGCGTCAGTTGCGTCCATCCTTCGCCGAGGGATGCACGCCGCATGCGCGCCTCGTCGGTCCTGGCTCCCGGCAGCTGTGCGACCGCAAGGTCGTTTGGCACCGCCAATTGCCCGGACTCAGCCCGCACCCGCGCACGCGCAGCCGCATAGTGCAGACTTTCGGCCTCCAACGCACGCATGCTGGCCAGCGCGGACTCCCGCCGGTGCAATTGATCACCCGCGGCGTGCAGCTGGCGAAACGTCAGCACGCTCCATCCGAGGCCGATCAGCCACACCACCACGGCCACAACTGTCAGCAAGGTCATTGTGCGTTGTTCATTCATGGCGAGCCTCCGCGGTCACGCTGAACGGCACGGTTGCATCCGGCAAGGGATCTTCCCGCTGAATCGTAGAGCCATAGCCCTGCGCCTCCAGTGCTTTGGCCAGCGGGGCGGCACTCTCCCATGCACGCCCGCGCCCATGGACAACCACCTTCTCCGGCTTAACCGTGAGGACTTCGATAATGAGATTCTCCAGCGCCGCCTGCTCCATGACCGTGTGCACCACACGCGACACAATAGGATCCATGTATTGCTGATAGGGCGCTGCCGCTAGGCCCTGCGCCGCCACTTCCCGACGTGCGATGAGCACGGCTTGTTCACCCTTCGCCGCGCCGAAGACCGGACCCGCCGCCGCCACCGCCGCCGTGCGAAACGCTGCGTCAAACGCCACGCCACGCCCGCGCACACTAGCCGACACCGCTAAATTCATCCCGCACAACACCACGCCCCCCGCCAGTGCAACGGCGATTGCCCGTCGCATGCCGCGCGCGCGCGCCTGTCTCACCGCCGGGTGCTCCAGCCGTCCCATCCGCAGATTGCATCGCCGTGCGCCATCCGTCACCAGGCGCGTCGCCAGTGCGCGCGCCAGAAAGTTGGCGGGATCGCGATGGTACGCCACCGTACATGCCCACTCCTGGCCAATCGTGTCGAGCAGCGACGCGCACGCGGACTTGTCCTCCGCACCCGGACCCGCCCACCACCAGGCAATACTGCGCACGCCCTCACCACCCGCCGCGCGCACAAGCCGCCGTACCTGCGCCGCATCATCCAGCCGCACGGCATGCGCGCTGCGATACTCACCAGCCGCCCCAATCACCAGGGTGGCACGATCCGTGCCGCGATACGCCACCACCCGCACCGCACCTTCGCCGGCCGCCTCCCCCGGCATCTCGGTGATGCTCTGCGTCCACAGTGCCAGGCCCTCGTGATCGCACACCGCCGGATCCAGACCGGCTGCTGCGCAACGCGCCAGCGTGCGTTCCAAATCCACGAAACGCGCCGCCACCCCCAACGCCCGCGTCCGCCCTTCTGCCGTGCGCCGCAAGATCGGAAATTCGTACGCGCATTGCTCGATCGCGAAGGGCAGCTGAATGTCGAGAACCGTGGGCAGCACCTTGAGTGCCTTCGAGCGCGAACCAAACGCAACCTCCAGCCATTGCGTGATGCTCTCGCGCGGCTCCATGGCCACGGCAACCGCCCCCGTGCCCAGCGCGTCCTGCGCGAACGTCACCGGTGTGAGTGTCACCCCTTTGCGACCACGCTCCGCGCGCACCACCACCCGCCGCGGTCCCTGAAAATCCACGCCGTACCCAACCCGGCACCAGGCCTCGCGTATGGCATCCCGGCTCACGTTTACCGCCCTGTCCCGCCGGGCGTCGCCACGCCCTTAACGCTGGCATTCTCGTCAGACTCGCCGTGTTGATCCGTCGCATCCTCATCGCGCGCCAGGCGCGCCGCCGAAATCGCCACCATGGCCTGTCGCACCGCCAACACCCCCACCCCGACCAGAATATAGACAGCCCCGACCAAGCGCAGCGTCGGTATCCCATGCGCCCCGCCCCAGATGATGGCGCCCGCTCCGATCAGCAGCATCACCGCCCCCGCCACGCCAAGGGTTGTCCGTACTTTTCGGGTGGTCTTTCCCCGAATCCGCTGGTGACGTTTGCGCTTCTGCCTGGAGGCCATCCCCGCTTATAGCGCAACCGCCCCCCGCAGGGAAGCAACGAAGAAGGCGGCATGCTGGCAATCAAACACTCGCGCGAACGCGGATCGCAGCCACCCGACCCGTTGCTCCCGTGAACGGCATTTCTGACGAGCACGCGCCTTCGCGCTTGGCAGTCGGTTGACCCGCCGGTACAGTTCCGTATGCGTTTCCACTCTCAGCCAGCCGCCGCCCTGCTGATGCTCTGCCTCACGGTCTGCGCCCTTGGCAACGAGCCGAAGCTTGTCGAATCCACATCCTCACGCTTTGACTTCGCCCACCACCTGCTGCAGACCGCCGACGAGTCCTATACGCAAGGTGATCCGGCCATGGCCACCGTTTTGTACGGCGAGGCACTAAAAGAATATGAGGGCCTGATTCGGGCATATCCGGCCTGGGATGCGGC
>JAQCIA010000056.1 GCA_027620105.1 Verrucomicrobiota bacterium
TCGGCTTGAGAATGAAGAAGACGCTAATTGCTGTGCTCGCTCTCGCCGTTGTGTTTGGTGGCGCATATTCCTATTTCGCGGGGAAGCGTTACGCAGTCACGATTACGCAAGAACAGATTGATCAGGCTTTGACGACGAGCTTCCCGGTGACGAAAAAGTATTTGCTGATTTTCGGCATCACCTATGCGAATCCGCAGGTGACGCTGCTTGCGGCGCATGACTGTGTTCAGGTTGGGATGGACGCAACGCTCAACTTGCGCCTTGCGGATGAGCCTCTGGAACTGGGCGGCGGTGCGACCGTTACCGCCGGGATTCGCTATGATCCTGACACGCAGGCGTTTTATCTTGATGATGCGGTGTTTCAGCGCTTTGAGGTTCAGGGCATACCCGCGGAGTGGCAGGAACGGATCGTGGCGTTTGCATCGAAGATGGCCACGGCGTACGTGGAGGCGAACCCCATCTATAGGCTCGATGCAAGTGATGTGCGAACGGCGGCAGCAAAATTGCTTCTGAAGGGGTTCGAAGTCCGCGACCAGGCCGTGCATGTTACCCTGGGCATCTAATAAAAGAACAGCGTGTGGTGGAGGCGGCGACTTGCCGGTGCCGCACGCGGATCATTCGAGAACGTCAAGCCATGAGCCACATTCGCAAAGCCGTGCATGCGTTACACGCCTACGTTCCCGGTGAACAGCCGCGGGACCGGAACGTTGTGAAGCTGAACACAAACGAGAATCCCTATCCACCGTCGCCGCGCGTAATCGAGGCCATGCAGCGTGTCGATGCGGATGCCCTGCGGCGCTATCCCGATCCGCATTGTGGTGATCTCCTGCACGCGATTGCGGTGTTGCATGGGGTTCCCGAGGGCAGCGTGTTCATCGGCAACGGGTCGGATGAAGTGCTGGCGTTGTGTACGCGTGCGTTTGTGGAACACGGCGGTAGGGTGGGCTATTTTGACACGTCGTATTCGCTTTACCCGGTGCTGACAGAGATTCAGGAGTCGCGGCGGCATCCGGTGGAGCTGGGGACGGACTTTGACTGGCAGATGCCCGCCGGGTATGAAGCGGCGCTCTTCTTCCTGACAAATCCAAACGCACCGACAGGGACGCGATTCCCAGAAGAAGCCGTCTCGTCATTCTGTGCATCGTTCCTGGGTGTGGTCGTGATTGACGAAGCGTATGTGGATTTTGCGGAGCGGGATTGCCTGGCGCTGGCGGCGCAATTGAAAAACGTTCTGGTGGTGCGCACGCTCTCGAAATCGTATTCGCTCGCAGGCATCCGTTTGGGATATGCCATTGGCCACCCGGTGCTGATCGAAGCCCTGTACAAGATCAAGGATTCCTACAATGTGAATGTGCTGACGCAGCGGATCGCGCTGGCCGCGCTTCGTGATCGTGCGTACATGCTCCGGAATGTGGCGCAGGTCAAGCGAACGCGAGAACGTGTGGGGGCACAACTGGCGGCACTGGGGCACCGCGTCTGGCCATCGGAAACCAATTTTCTCTGGGTGGAGCCTTGCGGGCGGGGGGCGAAGGAAGTCTTTGAAGGTCTGCGCCGACACGGTATAGTGATTCGATATTTTCCAGGCTCGAAAACGGGGCGCTGCCTACGGATTACCGTGGGGACGGACGCGGAGATGGACCGGTTTCTGATGGGCTGGCAGGCGGGGATGGACGGAAAGGCGACAGCATGAAGCGGCGGACAGCAAACGTGAAACGCAAGACGCGCGAGACCGATATTCGCGTGACACTGAATTTGGATGGCAAGGGGCGGTCAACGATCAGCACCGGTCTCCCCTTTCTGGATCACATGCTGGAACTGCTGGCGCGGCACGCGCTGATTGATCTGGATATTCGGGCAACGGGCGATTTGGCTGTTGATTATCATCACACGGTGGAGGATGTCGGCTTGGCGCTTGGTGATGCGCTCAACCAGGCGTTGGGGACGCGCAAAGGGATTGTGCGCTACGGATGGGCGATCGTGCCGATGGACGAGTCCCTTTGTCGCGTGGTCGTGGATTTGGGCGGGCGGCCCTATCTCGTCAAAGAGATGGTGTGCAAGCGACGCAAGTTGCTGGATTTCGAGTTGAACCTTTTTGACGACTTCTTTCAGGCGCTCGTGGTGCAGGCCCGCATGAATCTGCATATCGACCAGATGCGAGGCGTGGAAGCGCATCACGCGTTTGAAGCGGTCTTCAAGGGTCTGGCGCGTGCATTGCGCATGGCGTGTGCGCGGGATCCGCGGGACACGGGCATCCCTTCCAGCAAGGGCACGATTTAACCGCGATGCGCATCTATCCGGCCATCGATCTGAAAAACGGTCAGTGTGTGCGTCTGCGCCAGGGGCGAGCGGATGACGCCGTCGTGTATGGGGCGGATCCGGTCGCGATGGCGCAGCAATGGGAAGCGCAAGGCGCGGATTGGCTGCATGTTGTTGATCTCGATGGTGCTTTTCAGGGTGAGCCCGTGCACACGGAGCTGATTCTGCAGATCGTGAAAGCCATTTCCATCCCGGTTCAGGTGGGCGGAGGGATGCGCGACGGCGCGGATGCCAAACGCCTGGTCAAGGGTGGTGTGCGGCGCGTGATTTTCGGTTCACGGGCGGTGAGTCATCCCGAGGCGCTGGCGGAGACCGTGCGGGAACTCGGTGCGGCCGTGGCGGTAGGGATTGATGCCCGCGACGGCAAGGTGCAGGTGCGTGGATGGGTCGAGACGACGGCCATGCTGGCGGTCGATCTCGGTCGACGGATGGAAGAGATGGGCGTTCAGACGCTCATCTATACCGACACGGCGCGCGATGGCATGCTGCGCGGGGTGAATACCGCGGCGGTGGATGGCATGTGCGCGGCGGTGTCGTGCGGTGTGATTGCCTCCGGGGGCGTTGCGGCTGTGGATGATATTGAGGCATTGCGGGCGTTGGGTCGAAAGAATCTGGATGGCGCGATTGTTGGTAAGGCCTTGTATGAATCACGCGTCACGATGGATGCGCTCAAGGCTGCCTGTCGCTAGGAATCGGTAAGGGAGAATAGAATGTTGATGCACGTGCAGAAGTCGGTGACGAAGAATGGCATCCGCGTGGTGAGCGCTGCGATGCCGCAGGTTCAAAGCGTGGCGTTCGGGATCTGGGTTGGTGTGGGGGCCCGCCACGAAACGGATGCCGTCAGCGGGATCAGTCACTTCACGGAACATTTGCTGTTCAAAGGGACCAAGTCCCGCACGGCCCGCGAAATCTCGTCTGCCATTGAAGGCCGCGGCGGTTATCTCAATGCGTTTACCGGCGAAGAAAATACCTGTTACTACGCGCGGCTGGGTTTTGATCAGCTCGCGTCAGGCCTGGACGTCCTCGCCGACATGTATCGCAATTCCAATTTTGCGCAAGAGGAGATTGAGAAAGAGCGCGGCGTGATCATTGAGGAAATCATGATGTACCGCGACCAGCCTCGGCACATGGTGCAGGAGAGCCTGCAGAACCTGCTGTGGCCGGGGCACGCACTGGGGCGGCCAATCATCGGGACACCCGAAACCCTCGCAGGGATGAAGCGTGCGACGTTCAAGCGCTTTGTTGCCGATCGCTACGTGCCGGCAAACACGGTGGTGGCGTTTGCGGGACATATTGATCATGCCGCGTGTGTCGCAGAGGTTGAGCGCACCTTGGGCCACATGGCGAAGGGGCGAAAGCCGGCGGCGTACACCCGGGTCAGCGGGAAGATGGTTCCCAGGCGCGCGGACTTTCAGTCAAAGGAAATTGAGCAGACGCACCTGGCGCTTGGTGTCCGGCTGTTCGGCGCACGGGATGAGCGCCGCCATACGCTGAAGTTGCTCAGTGTGGTGCTGGGGGAGAACATGAGTTCCCGCCTCTTTCAGATTGTCCGTGAGCAGCATGGGTTGGCGTACTCCATTCACTCGCATGCGCAGCTTTTTCAGGATACGGGTGCGCTGGCCATCGGGGCGGGCCTGGACCGGAAGCGCAAGGTGCGGGCACTGGAACTGATCGTGCGTGAATTGCGGCGGTTGCGTGAGAAGGCCATTGGGGCGGGTGAACTGCGTCGCGCCAAGGACTACGTGGTCGGACAACTGCGACTGGCGCTGGAAAGCACGAGCCAGCAAATGATGTGGGTGGGTGAGAACGTGTTGACGCGCGGCCGTGTGATTCCTCCTGAGGAAACGATTGCCAAGTTGGAGCGTGTTACCAGTGCGGACATTCAGAAGCTGGCGCAAACGGTGTTGCGGCCGCGCAACTTGAGTCTGGCGATCATTTCACCGGATCTGTCGGCAACAGAGGAATCCCGGATGAAGTCGGCGCTGGCGGGGATCTGAACGCAGCGTCGAAGTTCCTGAGGAAGTATCGGGAGTCGCGCGCGGGGCGGCAGTCACGCGCCGGTGCCGAATGCGCGTGCGGCAAAGCTGACTCTACGTCGGCGATGGCCGGTATGACCCAGGCCCTACCGGTGAACAGCTTATGTGATGGGGTGGGGTGAAGCGGAGGGCGGCGCTACTCTTCAATCACATAGGTATAGCGGCCATTGCTCATGAGGCGAAAAACTCCGGTGGCGACGTTGCCATCATCGATTTTCGCATCGAGGGCTTTTAATGTGGCGACCGACGCAGGGCACTCAAAGAGGGCGATACCGGCGTAGGGGTAGGAACCGCCCTCGCCCCAGGATGGCCCTTCCCAGTTATAGCTGCCGCCGATGGGGCATTTCGCCCATTGGGATGGCTTGATGTAGGCCTCCATGCCTGAGGGCAGCAGGATGTGTGCATCGGCGGGGTAGCGTCCGCGTTCCATGGCGTAGGTTGCGAAAGCGTCACCAAAAATGCGAAAATCGTTTACTGTTCTTGCGACAATTGTCTCGCTACGCGCCTTCCGGAACCCGGGCAGGGCCATGGCAGCCAGCAAACCGATAATGGCGACCACAATCATGATTTCGACAAGCGTGAAGCCCTGAATGCGGGGACCTCGGGCTGAAGTTTCTATTTCCTCGGTGTTCATGCGCGTCCGTTTGATCCGTCTTCCCGTGCATCCCGGGGCCAGTAGCAGATTATAGCATTTGGCGTGCCTCGGCCGCGTTGACGAGGGGCCAGAATGGCGCGTAGGCTCTGCTGCACATGCGCGCACCGACGGAGAGTGGACATCGACGTGAGCGGGAGTGGGGCGGGGGATCGCCATTTGCGCGGCGTCCATTGGTGGGGTTGGCGGTGTCATTCCTTACCGGCACGGCGGCAGGTCTTGGCACGACGACTTTTCCCTGGGTTGCCCTTGGCGTCGGTGCGGGCTTGTGCGGCCTCGGCCTGCTGTGGGGCCGAACGGGGTTAACATCCGCGCGAACTGGTGCGTTGCAGATTCGCACGATCGCCCTTCACGCAGGCCTATTTCTCGTGGCGTTTACGGCGGCCTGCCCGGTGTTGCGCGGCCTTACACTGGTCCCGCCGCGTGGGGCAGAGGACCGCGCGGGGTCGGAGATGGCGGGGGTTGTGATCGGTGACCCGGATCGGGTGCTGGAGCCCGACCGGCATGGTCGCACATGGCGGGTACCCTTTCGCATTGAGCGATGGCGAGATCCCGATGGGGCATGGGTGGAGGTGAATCTGCCGGCGACAGCCTGGTGGCGGCTGCCGGATTGGGCCGACGTTCCGCGCTACGGCGAGCGCTATCTGTTGCACGAAGCGCGCTGGCCCGCACCGGGGAAGGGCTTTTGGCCGCCATCGTTTCCGATCTTCAATCGACAGGCCGAATGGCTGTCGCGCGATCACGGGAACGCGCTGATGGCGTGGTGCTACAAGGCTCGCATAAGGGCAGCGGCGCACGTGATCGCGGGAATCGAAGATTTTCCGGAGGAAGCCGGCATCCAGCAGGCCCTGACGCTGGGCTACCGCCAGCGTCTGTCGGACCGTGTATCTGAACTGGGCGCCACCACAGGAACCCTGCATATTTTTGCGATCAGTGGCTCGCACGTGGCGATCGTGGCGGGCATCTGTGTGTTTCTCCTGCGGGCGCTGCGGCTGCCACGCGGGCGGTGGATCATCATTTTGGGTCCCGTATTGATCGCCTATACGCTGAGCACGGGCGCACAGGCAAGTGCGATACGCGCCTGTGTGATGGCGATCCTGTGCTTCCTCGCTCCGGCGATGGGGCGAAAGCCGGATGGGGCGTCCGCACTGGCCTGTTCGGCGATGCTGATCGTGGCTTGGGATCCCACGCAGATTGTGGATGTGGGCTTTGTGCTGTCGTTCGTGGTGGTTGCGGGACTGATCGGGCTTTATCCGCTTTTCCTGCGCCTTATGCAGCCGTTGTCGGCGCCTGACCCTTTCGCGATCGAGCCTCCGACGGGGCGTGTGGCGCTGGTGCGGGCCTTTGGTGGCGCGGTGGTGTCGCTTTTCGCACTGTCTCTGGCGGCGTGGCTGGCCTCCGTGCCGTTGAGCGCTTACTACTTTGAGCGCTTCACGCCGATCTCCCTGCTGGCGAATCTGGCCGTGGTACCTTTGGCATTTCTGATGGTGCTGTGCGGTTGTCTGTCCATCGTGCTTGGCTCAGCCTGCGGACTTATCGCCGAGATCTACAACTATGCGAGTTTCGCGCTGATTCGGGTGTTCGTTACGCTGACCGAATGGCTGTCGCATGTGCCGCTGTCCAACATGGTGGTCCCGAAGCCCGCGGTCCCGTGGATGCTGGCCTACTACGGCGGGCTGGTTGCGGCGGCGGCCTGGGGTTGGGCGCGGCTGCCGCGGGAAAATGTGACGCCACCGATCCGCGGCGTGGATGTGTAGCGGCGTCATCGCGAAGGCGAGGCAAACGACACTGCGTTGCATGTGCATGCAACCTGGCACGGTCGAGGGATGCAGTCGTGACGTGACCGGAGAAAGCAGTGGACAGTCCAAAGGGGGAGTGAAAGTATGCACGTTCACCGCTTTGAGTATCGTATGATCATCCGTATCCGACAATCCCTATTGGCTGCTCTCCTGAGCGGCGTGCTATTCACGCTCGGGGCTGGGTGTGCCAGCGCGCCACCTGTGGTGACAGGTGGCGAAACTGACCAGCCCACCGAGCATGCGACCGAAGGCAGCACGGACGCAGGCACCGGTGATTCAACGGCGACGCACGTCGACGACGCTCGCGCCGCCGACGATGCGTCGGCCTACCCACAGATTGAGCTTTTGACCGAGGCCTTGCTGGCCATCAAAAAGTTCTATGTCGATGAAAAGTCCTACGAAGAGATCACGCTCGGGGCCATTCACGGCATGCTGGAGTCCCTTGACCCGCACAGCTCATTTCTTGAACCCGAGGAATTTGGCGAGATGCAGGAGGATACGGCGGGCAAGTTCAGCGGCATCGGCATCAATATCGGTTTGAAGGACGATACACTCACGGTGGTGTCGCCGATTGAGGATACGCCGGGATTTCGCGCGGGCCTGCTATCGGGTGATCGGATTCTTGAGATCAATGGGGAAAAGACGACGGGACTGAACCTGCGGGATGCCGTGCATCTGCTGCGTGGCCCGAAGGGTTCCCGGTTGAGTTTAACCATTTTAAGCACGGGTGCCGAAGAAACGCGAACCGTGCAGATTACCCGCGATGACATTGTTGTGCCCAGCGTCAAGGGCGGCACCATTATCGAAGACGGTGTGGGCTACATTCGCATCACACAATTCGCGCGTCCCACGGCCGACCTGCTGCAACAGGAATTAAGCAACCTGAGTACGCAAGGGATGAACGCGCTCGTGCTGGATTTGCGCAATAATCCGGGCGGTCTGCTGCGCACGGCGGAAGAAGTTGCGCAGAAATTCTTAAAGCGCGGCGAGCTGATTGTGACGACCCGCGGGCGTCCGAAGGTTCAGGACGAGGTCAAGGGGATTGCCGGCGGTGACGTGCACCTGACCGATTTTCCGATGGCCGTGCTGGTCAATGAAGGGAGCGCGAGCGCATCGGAGATTGTGGCGGGGGCGCTCCAGGATCATCGCCGCGCCGTGATTGTGGGGGCGCAGTCATTTGGCAAGGCGTCCGTGCAGAGTGTGCTTCCGATGAACGCGGATACCAACATGGCTGTGCGCCTGACCATTGCATACTACTACACGCCGTCCGGAAATCTGATTCATGGGCGCGGGATCACACCGGACATTGCGGTGGCAATGACGCCCGATGAGTGGCGGAGTGTGTTGCTGCACCGCGCACACAAGGAAAGCCCGGGGATGTTTACGGACGAAGAGAAGCGCAAGCATGCGAACGCGGTGGATAGTCAGCTCGAACGTGCCGTCGACATCTTGAAGGCGGTTAAGATTTTCAAGTAGCGTTGCCTTGGCACGCGGCGTCGCCCCGTACTTCCCAACGTAGCAAAATGATCACGTTAGGTATTGAGACGTCCTGTGACGAGACGGCGGCGGCGGTGGTGCAGGGTGGGCGTGATGTGCTTTCCAGCGTCATTCTGAGCCAGGTTGAGTTGCATCGCCCCTATGGCGGCG
Source organism: Verrucomicrobiota bacterium (assembly GCA_027620105.1). GTDB lineage: Bacteria > Verrucomicrobiota > Kiritimatiellia > UBA8416 > JAIOPI01 > JAIOPI01. The sequence continues at coordinate 8,451 of JAQCIA010000056.1, forward strand.
TTGTCCCTGAGATTGCCTCGCGCCAGCATAGTGAAATGCTGCCGGGGGTGATTGATCGTGCGTTGACGGACGCTGGAGTGGGCTGGGATCGCATTGATCATGTCGCGGTGACCTACGGGCCGGGGTTGGCGAGCGCGTTGCTGGTTGGTCTCGCGGCTGCGAAGGGTCTGGCCTTCCGACTTGGAAAACCCTTGGTCGCCGTCAATCATCTTCAGGCGCACATCTATTCACCGTTCATGTCGCCCGATGCGCCGGAACCGGATGCAGTCGGGCCTTTTATGGCCCTGGTTGTTTCCGGTGGACATACGTGTCTCGTGCGCTGCGAGACGCTGGGTGCGTATGAACTGGTCGGCGAAACGATTGATGATGCGGCGGGGGAAGCCTTCGACAAGGGGGCAAACCTCTTGGGGCTGGGGTATCCTGGTGGACCGGTGTTGGATCGGATTGCGAAGCGTGGTGATCCAAAGGCCATTGAATTTCCGCGCGGCCGGGTGAAGAGCGTGCGCGCGGTTCATGGCGGGCTGAATCCGGAAGTGTGCTTCAGCTACAGCGGCGTAAAAACGGCGCTGTTGTATCATCTGCGCGAACATCCGCTGTCGGGGGCCGAGGATGCACGACTGCCGGACGTGGTGGCGAGTTATCAGGAAGCCATAGTGGATACCATCATTGATCGTTGTACGCTTGCGATGGATGGTGTCGAAACGCTGTGCGTGGGTGGTGGGGTTTCCTTGAATAGCCGCCTCCGCTTCAAGCTGCAGGAACTAGCCACCGCAGCCGGGTTTCGCCTTTTGCTGGCAAAGCCGGCCTATTGCGCCGATAACGCGGCGATGATTGCAGGGCTAGCGGCAATGGGGGGCGGTATGCGGGGATCGGCGGCCCAATCAACCGATGTGGTCCCAGCGCTGTCGGTATGCGTGAATTGACGGTCCGAAAACTTTGATGGGGCTAGACGATTTTGTTTTGCCTTCCTGTAAAGTCGTCATATACTTCGAATCACAGTTTTCAAAGTTGCGGGGTGGAGCAGC
>JAQCIA010000057.1 GCA_027620105.1 Verrucomicrobiota bacterium
CCCTACAGTCGGATAGTCGGCGGCAGGCCGGCTCTATCCAGACCACAACCTGTGGGGGGTGATGGAGTCAATTGAATATGCATTTAAGCGATTTAATCGCTCAAGAAGAACCAGGAGAATGTGATGACACGAAAATCAAAATTCCGAATGGGGATTTGCCTGGTGGCGGGACTGATGGCCGGCGCCATGGTTGCGGAGGCGCGTCCGGCGCCTGACTTTACGCTTACGGATTTGACAGGTAAGTCGCACACGTTGGCGGACTACAAGGGGAAGTTCGTGGTACTGGAGTGGACAAATCCAGAGTGTCCCTTTGTGAAAAAACACTACGGCAGCAGCAACATGCCGAAGCTGCAGGCTTCCTACGCGGAGAAGGGGGTTGTGTGGCTTTCCATCAGCTCGTCTGCGATGGGCAAGCAGGGCCACCACACGGTTGAGGAGTGGAGTCAGATTCAGACGGATCAGGGAGCCATACCTGCCGCGACGTTGCTCGATCCCGAGGGCACGGTTGGTCACGCCTACGGTGCCAAAACCACACCGCACATGTTTGTGATCAATCCCGAAGGCGAAATTGTGTACGAAGGGGCAATTGACGACAAGCCCACGTGGAAGCCAGAGGATGTTGAAGGCGCGCAGAATTACGTGTCCGCAGCGCTGGATGCGGCGATGGCGGGAGAACCGGTTGCCGTTGCTTCCACCGCGTCGTACGGCTGCTCCGTGAAGTATTGAGCGGCGGCGCCGGCCTGGCAGCAAAACCGCGCGCTATCCCGGTGGTGTCCATGCACGCAAACGCACCCAATGCGACGTCAGCCTGCTGCATGCCTGGTGGCGGGCATGCGGCGGGTGTGGTGTCCGCGCATCGCCCGTTTCAGCGGATCAGCGGTGGGGCCCCGCGCGACATGGCTATGATCCCCGGCGGTTCCTTCCGCATGGGGACGGATTATGCGGAAGGATTCGCGATGGATGGTGAGGGCCCGATTCGCGACGTGCGGCTGACCCCGTTTCTCATCGACCGCCACGCGGTTCGCAATAAAGCGTTTCGCGAGTTCGTGCGGGCCACGAAATACCGCACGGAAGCGGAGGAGTTCGGTTGGTCATTCGTGTTTCACCTGCTGCTTCCGCCGTATCTGCGGCGTCAACTGGCGGGCCGTGGTGAAACGGTGCTGGGTGTCGAATGGTGGTTCCGCGTGGAGGGGGCTGACTGGCGGCATCCGCACGGGCCGCAATCCGATATCCGCAAGATTCCCGACCTGCCGGTGGTTCACGTGACGCACCGGGATGCAGAGGCCTATTGTGACTGGGCGAATACGCGACTGCCGACGGAGGCCGAATGGGAATGCGCGGCGCGGGGCGGGTTGGACCAGCAGACCTATGCCTGGGGTGAGACGCTGACACCCGATGGCCAGCACATGTGCAACATCTGGCAGGGAAAGTTTCCAGACAACAATACGGCGGACGATGGTTATGTGGGGCCTGCCCCGGTATATGCCTTTCCGCCGAACGGGTATGGGCTCTTCAACATGGCGGGTAACGTCTGGGAGTGGTGTCATGACTGGTGGAGCGCCGATTTTCATCGCTTGGGTCCCCGTGACAACCCGACCGGGTCGCCGGAGCCCACGGGCCGCCGTGTCATGAAGGGCGGTTCATACCTGTGTCACCATTCTTACTGCAACCGCTATCGCGTGGCGGCGCGGACATCGAATACGCCGGATTCTTCCATCGGCAATCTGGGCTTCCGCTGCGTGCGCGATCTTGGTGCCTCCGGCGACTGAGCGTTGTGCCAAAATGGCCGAGCGGGCAGGGATGACGTTCCTCTTCTGTGCGGCTACCCCAGTTCGCGTCGATGCAAGATCCAGGCGGACAGGAGGGCCAGCACGCCGGCGTAAATCCCGAGCAGCAGCGCTGCGCTGGTCGAGGCCTGCGACCACGACACAAGAATGCCATCGGAGAGCATCGCAATTGGCGATTGGCTGATGGCGGGCGCCGCGATGCGTTCCAGAGCGCGGATCACCGGTTCACTCCACTGCTGCATGATGGAGGCGGCTGAGGCTCCCTGCGATGCGCGCAATTCCGCACCAATCCAGTCACTGGTGATGAAGTAGTGCCCGGTGAGGCTCAAGAGAACGACGGATGATGAAACGAATGCGGCCACAGGAAACGAGAAGCAAGTGCCGGCAGCCAAACCGAACGCGCACAACAAGCCGATGCGGCACCAGACCACAACCAACGACCGCATGAGGTTTCCCGCGAACCCTCCCTCCGTGATCAGGAGTTCAACTCCGTGGTCGATGTCAAAAATCACCGCTCCGCTCTGCGGACCCGGGGTGTTGATGTAGTCAACGCGCAGCGTCTGGCCGGGGCTTGCGTATTCCGGTGGAACGGTCAGGCGCGCCATGCCGTGGCTGTAGTTCGTCAGCAGAAAGGGCCAGGGCTGATCGGGCGTGGCCATACGGGTGAGGGTCCAGCGCCCGGAAAGCGGAGAGCTTTCGCCCGACAGGGATGAGATACGCACGCGCAGCGTCACCGGCGCGGCCGGCGGCATGTCGTTGGGAATGGCCAGCGACCAGGTGCGCGTTGCGCCGGGTTCCACGCAGGCCCACTCGGCGCGGAGCTGGCGGGCGATGAATTCCAGGGCCTTGAAGCGCGAAATTGTTTCCGCGTGCCAGCGGCCCTGAGCGGCCAGTTCCGACAGGCGTTGTTCCGCGTCTTCGGCGATGGTGTCGTTCCCTGGCAGGACGCGGCGCTGCCCGAGCAGCACTTGCGCGTTCACCGCGTGCAATTCGTCCTGGTCCGTGCCGGGGCGGTGCAAGTGCCACTGCAATAGTGCGTAGGTGCCAACACCGGTGATTGTGAGGAGGATGGCGCTCAGGGCGAGGAGTCCCAGCCATTTGCCGAGCCACAGTTCGAGGCGATAGACGGGCCGCACGGCGACGAGGCGGATGTGGCCCTGCTCGATATCTCGCGAAACGCCGGCGCAGGACGTCCACAGCATGGCAATGCTCAGCGCGAGTGCGGACAAGCCGAGGGCATAATCCAAGAGCACATGCACCCAGCCGGTCAGCGTGCCGTCGCCCACGATCACCAGCGGCAGTCCAAATGTCACCAGCAACAGTAACGCGGCCATACAGAGCAGTAGCCGGGAGCGTGCCGCGGCGCGGAAGGCCAGCGCGGCGATGGCGTCGATACGCGCGGCCGAGTGGGCGAAGCGGTATGGCATGCAGGGCTCCTCTACGAGCGACGCAGAAACTCGGCCACGCGCCCGGTGTGGGCGGCCCCGGACAGGGATGCGGGCTGATCCGCGGCCTTGGTGATGACATCCAGAAAAAAGCGCTCCAGATCCATGGACGGATGATCCACGCGCGGCTCGATGCCCAGTCGTTCGCGCAGCAGGGCAAGCAGGTCGCGCATGGCGTCGGGACTCAATTCAGGGATGGAAAGGGAGATCGTGTCGGGGACGGTGAGGAGTTCCTGAACCGTGCCCTGCGCGCGCACCTTGCCATTGTAGAGGATGGCGAGTCGGTCGCAGACATCTTCCACATCGGCCAGCAGGTGTGAGGTGAGGAGCACCGTTGTGCCGCGTGCGGCCAGGGCGAGCATGATGTCTTTCACCTGTCGGCAGCCGATGGGGTCCAGGCCTGCGGTGGGTTCATCGAGGATCACGAGTTGCGGATCGTTGATGAGTGCTTGCGCGAGGCCGATCCGGCGCGCCATTCCTTTCGAAAATTCACCCACGGGGCGGTTCGCGGCGTGGGCGAGCCCGACCATTTCTAGCGACTGGTCGATGCGTGCGCGGCGCGTGGCGCGGTCGAGTGCAAAGAGGCGGGCGTAAAAGTCCAGGGTTTCGCGGGCGGGGAGGTAGCGGTAGAGGTGCGAGTCTTCGGGGAGGTAGCCGATGCGTTGCTTGACGGCCACGGCACGCGGCGACTCACCGAGGACGCGCACATCACCGGCGGAGGGGAAGAGCAGCCCCAGCAGGATTTTGATGGTCGTGCTTTTGCCGGACCCATTGGGGCCGAGCAGTCCGAAGACCTTACCGCGCGGGATGGTCAGGTCGATGCCATTGACCGCACGTACGGTGGGGCGGCGCCAGAAGTCGCGGAAGACTTTGACGAGCCCGCGAATTTCCACGGCGGCACTCTCGGTTGGTTCAGGCATGGGCGCGTTTCCCTTTCAGACGTCGGCGCGCGCAAAAGCACACGTGCCAAGGCACAAGATGGCGCCAATGTACGTGGCGGCGTAGATCATCACCTGTCCCACATACGACCAGGGGATCGTGCCGCCACCGGTCAGCGCATCCGACACCCAGAAATGCTGCCAGTTGGGGGCGATGCTGTAAAGCCATCCGGACAAGGGTGATGTCGGCGCCTGTCCGAACAGATACTCCCACAGCAAGCCCAGTATGAAAATCAGACCACAAAGCGCAAGGGTCGGGGCGGGGCGCAAGCGTGTCGAAAGGCTGACGGCCACGGCGGAGATCACGAGCAGGGCCGCTGTGATGAGAACGCCGGCCGGAAGCACGCGCCAATCCACACGCAGGTCAAACGAGGCGCGAGCGCCTGTGCGGTCGTAGGCGCCGGAGGTCAATAGGACGAGCAACAGCGCGCAGATGATCAGTAAGAAGGCGGTCGACCCAAAGGACACCCGCCGCGTGTAGTTCAGCAGGCCGGCGACGGCGAGCCCCAGCAAGGGCGCCGCGAGCAGCCACCAAGCGGTGCGCCAATCGATGAGTTCCTCGGCACCGGCGGCGGTGTGCGTGAGGCGTTCGGCCACGCGTTCGCTGAGCAGGGTTGCGAGCGCCGCGCCGAGCGAAAAGGCGAGAATCACCAGGGCGATGCCCGTGAATTTCGCCAGAAAGAACGTATGCCGCCCGACTGGTTTGCTGAGCACGACGGCGGCCGTGCCGCTGCGCACCTCCTGTGCGAGTGACGAGGCGGCGGCCTGTACGGCCGCCAGCAGTCCAAGCAGAAAGTGCAGCGCGAGGCCGGTTTCGCGGGCCATCTTGCCGTATTCGCCAAAGGTGTGCAGCAGTACCATCGGCGTGACGGCGGTAAACGTCACGCAGGCGGTAAAGAGCAGCACGAGGATGGGCTGTCGAATCGCTTCGACCGCCGTCAACCCGGTCAATGCGAAGAACGGTTGGATTGGGCGCATGATCGATCCGCCCCGTCGCCGTCGGGGCCCGCTACTGCTTTTTGGCGTCCATTTCCTGCATCGCCGCGCGGCGGCTGAGTTTCACGCGGCCACGGTCATCAACGCCGATGCACTTCACCCACATCTGGTCGCCGATTTTGCAGACATCCTCGACGCGATTCACGCGGAAGTCGGCCAGCTCGCTGATGTGCACGAGGCCGTCCTTGCCGGGCAGGATCTCGACAAACGCGCCGAATTCCTTCACGCCGGTGACGGTGCCGTTGTAGACTTCGCCCTCTTTGGCTTCGGCGGTGACGAGTTCCACTTCCCGCACGGCCTGTTCCATGGTTGCCTTATCGGCGGCAAAAATGCTGACGGTGCCATCGTCTTCAATGTCGATCTGTGCGCCCGTGAGGTCCGTGATACGGCGGATGTTCTTGCCGCCCGGGCCGATGAGCATGCCGATGGTTTCCGGATCGATGCGCAGCACGTGAATGCGCGGTGCGAACTGCGAGAGTTCCGCACGCGGCGCGGGAATGACGGTCTGCATGAAATCGAGAATCTCCAGGCGTGACTTGCGCGCTTGCGCAAATGCGCCTTCCACCAGAGCCCAGGGCAACCCGGGGATTTTCAAGTCGACCTGGAATCCGGTGATTCCGTCGCGGGTGCCGGAGACTTTGAAGTCCATGTCGCCGCAATGATCCTCGGCGCCGATGATGTCCGTCACGAGGACGGACTTTTCGGGGCTGGAGAAGAGGCCGACCGAGATGCCGGCCACGGGCTTGCGCAGGGGCACGCCCGCATCCAGCATCGCCAGGGTGCCGGCGCAGACGCTGGCCATGGAGGTGGATCCGTTTGAGCCCATGATGTCCGAGACGAGGCGGACGGTGTAGGGGTAGTCCGCCGGCACGACTTCCACCAGCGAGCGTTCGGCCAGGTTGCCGTGTCCGATTTCGCGGCGTCCCGTCGCACCCAGGCGGCCGACTTCGCCGACGCTGTAGGGCGGGAAGTTGTAGTGCAGCATGAACTTCTTTTCGGTTTCGCCGCCGGTGATGGCGTCGAGGCTCTGGCTATCCGACTTGGTGCCCAGGGTGACGGTGCACAAGGCCTGAGTTTCCCCGCGGCTGAAGAGCGCGGAGCCGTGCGTCCGGGGCAACAGGCTGATCTGACCGTTCAGGGCGCGCAGTTCGGTGGGGCCCCGGCCATCGATACGGCGACCGTGTTTGAGCACGTTCGTGCGCACCACTTCGATTTCCAATTCGTCGAACATGGCGCGGAAGGCTTCGCCCGTCATATCGGGCTGCTGCGCGAGCAGCTTGGCTTTGAGCGCGTCGCGGGCGGCGGTCACGCGGTTCTGGCGCTCCAGTTTGCCTGGGATCGTGAGAATTTCCGCGAGTTCGGCGGCGGCCAGCGCGCGGCCCTGATCCAGCAGGCTATGGTCCAGCACCGGCATTTCGATCTTCTTCTCGGGGAGGCCGAGCAGGCGGCGCAGTTCGAGCTGGGCATCGATCAGCTTCACGCAGACCGCATGACCGAAGCGCATGGCGGCGAGCAGATCGGCTTCGCTGACTTCTTTTCCGCCGCCCTCGATCATGATGGGCAATTCGCGGGTGCTGCTGTAGACGAGATCCAGGTCGCTCTTGGCGCGCTCACTGTGGGTGGGGTTCAGGATCAGCTTGCCATCAACGCGGCCGACGCGAACGCCGGCGATCGGGCCGAGGAAGGGGATTTCGGAGACGGTGAGGGCCGCGCTCGAGGCGACAATGCTCAGCATGTCCGAGTCGTTCTCGCCATCGGCGGAAAGCAACATGTTGTTGATCTGCACGTCGTTCCGGTAGCCCGCAGGGAAGAGGGGGCGAATGGGGCGATCCGTGACGCGACTGGTGAGGATTTCCTTTTCGCTGGGGCGAGCTTCGCGCTTGAAGAAACCGCCCGGGAAGCGACCGGCGGCATAATACTTTTCGCGGTACTCGACCTGCAGGGGGAAGTAGTCGATGCCTTCGCGAGGCTTATCGGTGCAGGTAATGGCGGAGATGAGGATGGTGTCTCCGAGGCGAACGGTGACGGCTCCCGAAGCTTGCTGCGCGAGCAGGCCGGCCTCCAGGATGATGTCTTTCCCCTCGAAACTGACGGTCACGGACTTGGTGTTCTGCATGGTGCTTCCCGCTGCTTAATGGAAGGAACGTTGGTGCTGGCGTGTTCCGACCCACTGCGCCACGTTTCGCGGCGCGAAGTCTTGGGTCGGACGTGCGAACGAGCCGCGCTAACGGCGAATCTTCAGCTCTTTAATGAGCCGCTGGTAGCGCTGTTCATCTTTCTGCTTCAGATAGTCCAGCAGGCGCCTGCGGGCACTGACCATTTTGATCAGGCCGAAGCGCGAACTGTGATCCTTCCTGTGCTTCTTGAGGTGTTCGGTCAACAGCTCAATCCGCTTTGACAGCAGGGCCACTTGAACATCGGAGGAACCGGAGTCCCCCTCGTGTCGTTGAAACTGCTCCTGGACCTGCTTCTTGTCTATCTGACTCATGCTGCCGACGAGCCTTCCCTGTTTTTTCGACGCTCTTTGTTGTGCTCGGGGCGGACTATAGTATGACGCTTCCCAGAGTGCAAAGGGATTCTTTCCCACAACTTTAAGCCCTGCAGAATGCGGCGGGCCCGCCGAACGTCGCGGGCGATCTGCGATTTGAGGGCCGCGAGCGTGGCGAAGGCTTTTTCGTCGCGCAGGCGGCGGACAAAGAGGATTTCCACGGCTTTCCCGTAAAGATTTTTGTCGAAATCAAAGATGTGCAATTCAATGACGGGGTCGGAATCTGAAGCGATGGTGGGGCGGACGCCATAGCTGACCACGGCGGGAAGGAGTTGGCGGTCGGCGCGGGCCATTACGGCATAGATGCCGAAGGGGGGGAGCGCCGCGCTGCCGGGCTGGAGGTTGGCCGTGGGGTAGCCCAACTTGTGACCCAGGCGTGTGCCGCGTACGACGGTGCCCTTGAAGCCGAAGGGGCGTCCAAGCATGGCGGTGACGCCGGTGAGGTCGCCGTTCGCCAGCGCGGAGCGCACACGTGTGCTGGAAATGATGTCGCCGCGATGACGGGCAGGGCGGGCCACGCTGACGGCGATGTGGTGCTGCCGTGCGAACCGGCATAGCGTGTCCACCGTGCCGGCACGATTTTTTCCAAAACGCCAATTCGGCCCGACGAAGAGATGGGTCAGCGTGGGGGCTCCTGCGCGCAGCAACGTGAGAAAGCGTTGGGGTGGAAGCTGAGCGAGTGCGCGCGTGAAAGGGACAACCATGACGCCATCAACGCCTAGCGCTGCGAGGGCTTGCAGTTTCTGGGGTTGTTCGGTGAGCAGGCGTGGCGCCGCCGAGGGTTGCAGGATTCGTGCGGGGTGAAGGTCAAATGTCAGCACCCAGGCTTCGCCCTGGTGGCGGCGGGCGAGTCGGACGGCTGCTTGAATCAGGCGGGCATGACCGCGGTGTACGCCATCAAAAAAACCGATGGCGACATACAGCGGCCTACGCTGACTGCGCCAGTGCGCCAGATCATGCACCACGTTCATGGGGATTGCGGCTCGCGTGCGGAGTGGCGCGCCGCCGCGAACTGCGCGGCGGGGAGGAGGTGGCGCATGAGGTCCTCGCGGCTGAACGTGGACAACTGCGCCGCCGTGACGGCTTGGTCGATGGTGATGGATCCCGAATGCGTGCGCCGCAGCCTGGACAGGTGCGCACCGCAGCCAAGCGCATCGCCAATATCGGCGCAGATTTTGCGCACATAGGTGCCCTTGGTGCAGCGCAGCACAAAGTCCGCATCGGGCGGAGAGAAGCGTGTGAGCGTGAAGGCGTAGATGTGGATCAGGCGCGCTTCGCGGGCGACGGTCTCACCTTTCCGGGCATGCTTGTAGAGTGGCACACCGTTAATCTTGATGGCGGAGACCATGGGCGGGGTCTGCATCATGTCGCCGTGGAAGGTGGCCATGACGGCTTCGAGCTGTTCGCGTGTGATGCCGCGCCATTCCTTCTCGGCGGTGATGGTGCCGACGGCGTCGTGCGAATCGGTGCTGATGCCGAGGTTGATGGTCCCTTCGTAGGTTTTGTCCGAGCCGAGGAACAGGCTGGACATCTTCGTGGCGCGCCCGAGCAGCATCACGAGGACGCCCGTGGCCATGGGGTCCAGGGTGCCGCCGTGGCCGACCTTGCGGATGCCGAACAGGCGGCGCACGCGGTCCACCATGTCATGCGACGTGGGGCCGGACGGTTTATCGAGCACGAGGACGCCGTCAAAG
>JAQCIA010000058.1 GCA_027620105.1 Verrucomicrobiota bacterium
AATCCCCGCCGCCACATCCGTTCCAGACCCCCGCCCCTGCACACGTCGCACGATCGCGCGGCAGCGCATCAGTAGGTCGTCCTGCACCCTCCGGGTTCCGCACAGACAATCCAGCGCCGCATAGGTCGCCACGGTCACTGCGGCGGAAGAGCCCAGTCCCATATCCGCGCGAAATTCCGACTGCACATGCACGGTCACGCCACCCGGCAGTTGCTTTGCAAAATCGGTAACCGCCGTCATCAGAAACTGAAAAGGCGCACTGGTGTCAGGCGCACGCATCGCGGATTGGCACTCGCCCAGCGCGGATGACACATGCACGTCACCATCGGCTCGTCGATGGACGCGCACGGTCACGCGCGGATCGATGCTGCACGCGATCGCCAGGTGCCCGTGCAACACGGCATGTTCACCGAACAGCATGAGACTACCGGGCGCCGAAGCGCTGGCTTGGTCGCAAGGTTGCTGCGCATCGCAAGGCGGCTGCGCGGAGGAAGCGTTCATCACCCGACGATCCGGGCGCCCAGCGGTTCGCCACGGACGGCGACCACTTCGAATCCGTACTGCCGGCAGAGAGCGAGGGGGGGCGTCTTGCCGATGACCATCACGATGCCGGCATTCTCGCCAGCCACCGCGCCGGCGCCGCAGATCTTTGCGGCGCCACCGGCCTGCTCAACATCGCCAATAAAGGCCTGCACCCGTTCCGGCACCACACCGATGCGGCACAACAGGCGATGATTGCGCCGCACGGCCCGCTGCAACGCATCCAGATCTTTTTGCACGAGTGCCACTTCAAAGTCTGTGGTGACCGCGGAAAAATCTTCCCAGATGGTTGTCCGCTCAAAATGCTTCGCGACTTCGACAACGCATTCCCCGGTGCTCGTGGCCGGCAGGCCGGTCTGCACCAGAAACAGCGGCCCCGTCGGCAACGGCAGACTCCGGGCCTCCCCGTTCTGAAAGCGCGCGCACCCGCCGTGCAACGAGATATAGGAGTCCACGCCACTGGCACGCCCATGTTGCATGTTCTCCGCATCCAGGCTGTAGCGAAAGTGCCAGTCCTTGCGAAAATCCACGCGGAAGTAGTGCCCCACCGCACGCATTTCACTCAGCACGGTTGCGGCAGACGATCCCAGCCCGCAACCAATCGGTATATTGGAGAACAACTGCACCTTCAGCCCGTGCTCGAGTGTGATGTGCAACCCGTCGAGGCACATGATAAAAGCGTATTGAAACAGATCCACGGGTTTGAGAAGAACCTCGCGAATACCGAGCTGCCCCTCACGAAATAGACGGTAGTTATCCCCCACCCGCTGACGCAGGTCGCGCAGGGCGCGCAACGTAAACGATTCGCTGTAACCGAGATCGCGCAACGTAAAGGAGACATTGCTTGTGTCGTTCGGCTGGACGATGGCCTGCGCGCTACGGTCAATGGCCATGGCCAGCGCCGGTGCGCCATACACCACCGCATGCTCGCCGCTCAGAATCAGCTTTCCTGGTGCAATCGCTTTCATGCTGCCCGTTCGTAACGCCGCTTGTGTCCCGTAATGCCGCCAAACCGAAAGGGCCCGGTGCGATACTGGGCAAACACATAGTCCCAGCCATCCTGCGGCACCTTCATCTGGAACATGTCCTCATATTCTTGATAGGTCAATTCGCTTCGCTCGGCCAGCATCCGCTTGTGCTGCTCACGCAGCAGGTGTTGCCGATATTCCGGCTGCACCACACCGCTAAAAAACTCACCCATGCTGCCGGATCCGTAACTGAACAAGCCAACCCGTCGTTCACTCAGATCATCCTCGCACTGATCCAACAGGCAGGCCAGGCTCTGATACAGGGACGCACAGTAACTGTTCCCCGTCCGGCGGTTGTAGCCCAGGGCCTCGACCACCGCCGCATCCACCTCGCCAGGTCCAATCTCTGCACGACCGCGCAACTTCAACAACCGCTCATGCGCTTTTCGCGCGATGTTCGTGAAGGGAAGATGGTAGCAACAGCGTGCCAGATCGTCAATGGAACGGCCCGATGCCTGCGCATACCGTGCAAACGCCTTCTCCACGGTGCCAAGATAGAGGCGTGTGGAGTACTTCCCATCCACGAGCGCTTCATCGCGATAATTCGGGCGCCAGAAGTCCATCACGTCCTCGGCGTGCAACCCCACTTCCGGATCAAGCGCGAGGATGCGCGGATTGGCGGTCACCAGCATCGCCACCGCCCCACACCCCTGCGTGGGCTCGCCCGGACTGGCCAGGTCATACCGCGCGATATCCGATGCAATCACCAAGGCACGGCTGGCCGGGCGGCGCATCACCATCGCCGCCGCCATCTGCAACGCAACGGTCCCGCCGTAACATGCCTCCTTGATCTCGGCCACGCGACATTCCGCCGGCAGCCCCATCAAGCCATGCACGAAGAGCCCAGCCGCTTTGGATTGATCAATGCCCGATTCCGTCGCAAACAGCAGCAGATCAATCCCGGCACCCCCGTCACGCACCAGGGGCTCCGCGGCGTTTGCCGCCAACGTCACAATGTCTTCGTCGGGCGGCGTCACGCCCATCTGCTCCTGCCCCAATCCGACCGCAAACTTTGCGTAATCCACACCGCGCTGGCGCGCCAGCACCTCGAGGGGTAAAAAATACCGCGGTGTGTAGAAGCTGAGCTGGTCAATTCCAACCTTCACGCCCAGTCTCCCGCAGCTGGCATTCCTGCAATCAGTCCGTGATTGCCGATGAGCGCCGCCGTGCTGCCCACGCCCATCAAGAACATGGCCGTGCGAAACTCCCGTTCCAGCCGCGCGATGACTGCCACCACGGCGTCGACCGATTCCATGGCCGGTGCCAACAGCGGGCGCGCCACCCCGCAGAGTGAGGCCCCCAGCACCATCGCTTTGGCCATGTCGACGCCATTGCGGATGCCGCCGGACGCGATCAGCGTCACACGTTCGCGTAGCGGCTCCAGGGCAAGCAATGCCGCTGGCGTGGGTGTGCCCCAGTCCTGGAAAAGTTCCCCGAGCGAGCGCCCGTCGCCTGCAGCCTGGCGCTGTGCCTCGATGCGGCTCCAGGAGGTGCCGCCCGCGCCCGCGACGTCAAGAATTTCAACGCCCTGCGCCAGCAGCAAATCGGCATCGGCTCGCGATATCCCCGCCCCCACTTCCTTCACGATCACGGGGTGTCCCAGTTGCGCCGCGACGCTACCGATGCGTTCCGCCAAACCACCGAAATTCGTTTCGCCTTCCGGTTGCACCGCTTCCTGCAGCGGGTTCAGGTGCAGACACAGCGCATCCGCACCCAGCACCGCCACCGCATCACGGCACATCGCAATCGTAAAACCGTTGTTCAATTGAACCGCGCCGATGTTGCCGAAGAGCAGCGCTGACGGCGCAAATTCCCGCAGGGCGAAACTGTCACGCGCGCCAGGTGACGCAAACATCACGCGCTGGGACCCCACCCCCATCGCCACGCCGCAACGCTCCGCCGCCGTCGCCAGATTCCGGTTCACCGTGCGCAGCATGTCGTGATCGCCACCCGTCATGCAGGAAATGAGCAGTGGAAAGGCCAACCGTTTGCCCAAAAAGCTGGATCCCGTGTCGATCTCCGCCAGGTTCAATTCCGGCAGCGCGCGATGGGTCATGCGCAGGCGATCAAAATGGCTCCGCTCGCGATCAGATGCGGCGTCCTCCTGGATCACACGAATATGCGCGAGTTTGCGGTCGTTGATCCGATCACTCATTCGCGCTCCGCTCGAACGTCTCGTGGGCGCGCATGAGTTCCCCCGGGTTCGTCTGGGCCGCCAGCAGCGACAACTCGCCGCAGAGCACCGTCGCCGCGCAGATCGCCGCCAGGCGCCGCGCATTCTCGCCCGCTGGGCGCTCGGCTGTGCAACCGAGCAGCGCCAGATTTTCACGCGCATAGGCCACACCCTTGCCGCTGCCCACCGTGCCCACAATCAAATTCGGGATGGTCACCGCAAGATACAATGCACCGTCGAGTGATTCGGCGGTTGTGATGCCCTGCGAGCCCTCGACGATGTTCGCCGCGTCCTGCCCCGTTGCGAGGTAGAAGGCCAGCAGCATGTTGGCATAGTGCGCGTTCGCGGAGCGCACGGAACCTGCCAAAATGGATCCAAGCAGATTCTTCTTCAGATTCAGATCCACCACACGGGCCGGTGTGGTCTTCAGCAGGCTCGCACAGACGCCATCAGGAATCACAATCTCGGCCACGGCATACTTGCCACGCCCCAGGATCCCATTGACCGCCGACGCCTTCTTATCAACGCAGTAATTGCCCGAGATGGAAACGTAGGACATGGCGGGATATTCGCACGCCAACCAGGAAGCCAGCCGATCCGCCGCCAGCGTCACCATGTTGTGTCCCGCCGCGTCGCCCGTGGTCATTTCGAGGCGGATATACAACTGCCGACCGAGCACCTGAAAATGCAGCCCGCAGAACTTGCCAAAGCGCGTGGATGCCTCCACCACGCCGGCCACATCTGCCTGCCGCCCGCTGAGGGACTCCTTCACCGCCAAGGCCTCCGCTGCTGTTTGTCCTTCAAAAAGCAGCGAGCGTGACATGCGTTCATCCACGATGATCACGCCAATGCCACCGCAGGCGCGGGATACCTTGGCGCCGCGATTCACGGAAGGCCACAAGGGGCGCTCGAGCGTCGCCAACGGCACACGCACATCCTCAGCGAGCACGGGACCGGTAATGCGCACCGGCCCCACGGCCTTCATCGGTATCTCGGCATGTGTGCGATTTTCGCTCATCTGATGGGACGCCTCAGGATACGCCGCCGACGCCACACGATCAACAGGGAAAGGATGGACGCATTGACGCCGCGCACCGCAACCATTAAAATATTGACGGTGTGAGGAGAACGCGGTGCCTACTACATTCAACCGCCCACGGGCCTGTTTTGCGTTTCTATTCATCTTGCTAGCCCTGGGTGTGCCTTCCGTGTTTGCCCAAGCGGGCATCACGCATGCCCCCGGTGTGGTCATCATAAAATTTCGCAGCGGCGCCGACAGCGTCCTCGTGAACCGGGTCATGGTCCGCCACGGACTCAAGGTCCAGCGCGCGATCGCACGCATCAACGTGCTACGCTGCCAGATTCCCGCCGGGCAGCACGAGGAACTCACTGCGCGCCTGCTCGCGAGCTATCCCATCGTCGATTTCGCCGAGCCGGATTATATCCGCCACGCCAGCTTCACGCCCACTGATCCCGGCTACAACGCCCAGTGGGACATGCACAAGATACGGATGCCGCAAGCCTGGGACATCACCCGCGGCGCCGCCTCCGTAGTCGTGGCCGTGGTGGACACCGGCATCGATCTGGATCATCCGGATCTCGTGAACAACCTTTGGCGGAATCCCGGCGAAATTGCCGGCAACAACATCGACGATGACAGCAATGGCTACATCGATGACACGGTCGGCTGGGATTTCGCCGGCGACGGCATCTTTCCTCTGCCTGCGGCCCAGGACAACGTCCCGGACGACATCGCTGACCACGGCACGCACGTGTCCGGCACCGTTGCCGCCTCGCAAAACAACGGCATCGGCATTACCGGCGTGGCACCCCTTTGCAAGATCATGCCCGTGCGGGTGTTGGGCGGATTGCTCGGCACAGGCTACAGCAGCGACATCATCGAGGGCATCATCTATGCCGTCGATAACGGCGCAAAGGTCATCAACATGAGCCTGGGCGGCACGTCGAAGAGCCTGGGTGAATATAACGCCGTGAAATACGCCTGGGATCACAACGTGTTCGTGGCTGCCGCCGCCGGCAATGCCGGCAACCGGGACAACCCGATTGAGTATCCCGCGGGCTATCCCTTCACCATGGGCGTGGGTGCCACGGGGCCGACCGATGGCATCGCTGCATTCTCAAGTCACAACTGCTTCGTGGAAGTCTCCGCCCCGGGTGTGAACATTCTATCGACCATCCCCGACAACACCTTTGAGCAACTCGACTGGTCAGGCACGTCCATGGCCTCGCCGCATGTCGCCGGCCTCGCCGCCTTGCTATATGCCCGCCATCCCGGCATCGCCGTCTGGGAAGTGCGTGCCATGATTCAATCCGGGGCTGTCGAACTGGGTTCGCCGAACTGGGATCGCTACTACGGTTTTGGACGCATGGACGCCGCGACAACCCTCAGCCTCGCGCGCCCCAACACCGCGGTCCTGCGCCTCCTGACGCCCGCCCCTCGATCGATCCTGTCTGCCGACACAATCGTCTCGTTTCTTTGGTCACCGGTTAGCGGCGCTGCCAGTTACCGCCTGAATGCGAAACTGCCGAACGGTCAGAATCGATCATTCCCCGTGAGCGGCACGTACGCCTTCGTGCATCCCAACACCTTCGTGCCATCCGGCGTTTATACGATTTCCGTGGATGCCCTGAATGGGGACGGCTCCGTGATCGCCAATTCCGGCCAGGTCGCCGTCACGAAGACCAACTGAGCCCCCCCCGGAGGCAATCGCCAGGATGCTCCGCGCAATCGCGGATCCCTGACGCTCACCAGTTCTTCGGATTGTCTACAAACGTCGCACGGTTGTTGTCGGCGCCATCCCTGCCACGCGACCAAACCACCACGTCCACATTGGCTAAGTTCGTGCTGAACTGATCCACTTGCAGTTCCAAAATACCGTCCTTGTCAAAATCCATCATGTATTTGTATGGGTGTCCCCAGGGGTCCACGATGGAACCGTCTTTGTCCACAGGGACATCGAGGAAGGGATACCGCTTCGGATTCTCCGTCAAGGCCACCGGCGGGTCTCCTTCCCCACGCAACATCTTCGGCATGTTTTCTTTCATTTCGAGTCCCGGTTTGCCTTCCGGATCGGCGTCATCGCCACTAACCAGTCCCGTGGGCCAGGAGTCGTATTCGTCAAAGTAGGCCTTGAACGCCGTAACAATCTGCATGACTTCATGCTGCGCCCTGGTCCGCTTGGACGCACTGCGCGCCCTGCTGACCGCCGGAATCAACAGCGCCACCAGAATGGCAATAATGGCAATAACCACCAAAAGCTCAATCAACGTAAAGGCGCGGCGGGAATGTGTGGTGTGACATTGCATGTGATTATCTCCCTTTCGATTTAGGAATACTAACGCACTTCCCCATGAACGTCACGCGCCGAATCCGCGCTCAAAATTTGCGCGCACACCGAGGTGGGCCGCGACCTCCCCGGCGCGGTTAGACCCTTCCCGCCCATCCGCGCCGACTTCCCCCGCATCATGTCGGTTTTCTCACATCCGCCCTAAATCTCCGGCACAATTTCGCCATCCGGCCAGGGGGCGCGAATCAATTAACTGCCCGTTTTCTACGGCGCTGTCAGCCTCTATCTCAAGCACCGCCTGCCGGCGCTGCGCCGGCTGCCGCGCTCGATCCTGCGCTGGCTGGACGCCCCTCCCCTGCTCGCGCTCGCCGCACAAAAAGCCGGCTCCACCCGCGCCAGCGGACTCGAGGACCTGACCTTGTCGATGCTCGCCGGCGAGCAGGGTCGGCAGGCGGAAGAGCTCAACCGGCTGGCGGATTGGCTCGGCACGCAGGCGCGTCCGGATGTCGTGCATCTGTCGAATGCGCTGTTGCTCGGCCTGGCGGAACCGCTCAAGCGGCGCTTCGGCGCGCCGATCGTGTGCTCGCTGCAGGATGAGGACACCTGGATCGACGCCATGGCGCCGGCCGCCACGGCGCGCCTGTGGCAGGTTCTGATCGGGAAGTCCGCAGCCGTGGACCGCTTTGTGGCCGTGAGCCGCTACTACGCGGAGGTGATGCAGGAGCGTCTGCGCATCCCGCCGGCCCGCATGCAGGTGGTACCCGCCGGCATCGACATGGAGGGCCACACCGCGGCGCCGCTCGCCACCGATCCGCCGGTGATTGGCTATCTCTCGCGCCTCGCGGAAGCGGAGGGGTTTGGCCTCCTCGTGGAGGCCTTCATGCGCTTAAAAGCGAAGCCGCCGTGGCGCGCATTAAAACTCCGCGCCACCGGCGGACAGACCGCCGACAATGCCGCCTTCATCCGCAAGCACCAGCGCGCTCTCGCCGCCTGCGGCTGGGCCTCCGATCTCGAACTGCTCCCGGCCTTCGACAAGCCGGCCCGTCTGAAATTCCTTCAGTCCCTATCGATCCTCTCCGTCCCCGCGCTCAAGGGCGAGGCCTTCGGAACATACCTGATCGAGGCCATGGCCTCCGGCGTCCCCGTCGTCCAGCCGCGCCTGGGCGCGTTCCCCGAGATCGTCGAATCCACCGGCGGCGGCATTCTCTACGCCCCCAACACCGCCGACGCGCTGGCCGCGGCACTTGAATCCCTGCTGCGCGACCCCGCCCAGGCGCGCGCGCTCGGCCAGCGCGGCCAAGAATCCGTGCGCGCCACCTACGACCTCCGCCTCGTCGCCGAACGCCTGGCCGAAATCTATCGCCAATGCACCAGGGCGTAATGACTATTCACAGCGTCATAAGTTCTTGCACTGCTAATCAGCCAATTCTTCATTTCCGGCGATGATTTGCCCACGGATGACACGAATTTGCACGAATCAGAAATCACCATTCGTGTCATTCCTGAAATTCGTGGGGCGCCGATTTGGTTGCGGCTGCGCCGCGTTACGCATATTCAGGTAGGGACGCCTCTCCGAGGCGTCCGCGGACGGTTCGGAGAACCGTCCCTACCGATCTAGAACCACACGAATGAATGACGCAGTGTATAGTAGCCGCGCGACTGCGTCGCGCAGCGCCGCGGCTACAGGAGCCTCTTCGTGCGCGCCGCTTGCTGTCTGCCCGGACCGCCTTAAACGGTCTCAGCGAATTTTCTGAAACTGGTCGTCAACCTCGGAAATTCGCTGAGGATCTGCCTGTCGGATGTCATGGTCTCGCGCACGGCCCGCGCATGCCTGCCGACAGCCGTCGCATCGATGATGGTAGCTCGACCGGAAAGGGTATAGTCTGTCGGTGACCATGAAGAACTTGCCACGCCATGCGATTATCTTGTTGGTGCTCGCCGCCCTCCACGCCGGCGCCGACCCCGCACCAGACTGGCCGACCTACCATGGCGGTCACGACCTCTGCGGCACCACCGCAGCCTCCCTGCCCGCGCCTGCCGCCATCGCGTGGCAGTTCCGCGCCGACGGCGCCATCGAGCAACCACCCGTGGCCGGTGACGGCCGCGTGTTCTTCACCACCGCCAAAGGCACCGTCTACGCCCTCACCACCAACGGTGCCGCGCTCTGGACGCGCGCGCTCGGCGACACCAATGCTGCGGTCACGTTCAGCGCGCCGCCCCTGCTGGCCACACCCAGCATCCTCGTGCTGGGCGCCAATGACGGCCGGCTTTTTGGCCTCGAGGCGCTCACGGGCGACACGCGCTGGACCTACGCCGCCGGCAGCCGCATCCTCGGCGCT
>JAQCIA010000059.1 GCA_027620105.1 Verrucomicrobiota bacterium
CGCATAACATGCGCCCCGGTCGTTTTTTGGAGGGTTTTAGAATTGAATATTGAGTTGCTCGAATTGGCCAAGTCCCGGGTTCAGAGCGTCCCGGTGCTGATCAACATGGTGTCGAAGCGCGTGAAGCAGCTGAATGCGGGGATGCGTCCCTACGTGAAGCCGTTGAGCGTGGATGAAGAGCGGCTCGACATTGCCCTGCGCGAGATTGCCGAAGGCAAGCTGATTGCCGAAATGGACTTTGCGGCCACGGCGATGGAAGAGCGCTAGGCGCACACGGGAACGAATTCCGGTCCGGCCGGGCTGCCGGAACTGATCGCGATGGCAGTGGAATGCCCGCCAGAAGGAGCTCGCCATGGGCTCCCCCGCCCAGACGAAAGAGACAGCCGGTGTACTGACTTCCAACCGGAAGGCTCGGCACGACTACCATATTCTGCAGCGCATTGAGGCGGGCATCGCCCTGCGCGGGACTGAGGTGAAGGCCCTGCGCGCTGGGCATGCCAGCCTGACGGGGGCCTACGCCCTGGCTGAAGAGAATGGCCTTTGGCTCAAGCATCTCAGTATCCCGGCTTACGAGCACGGGAACCGGTTCAATCACGAGCCCGAGCGCCCGCGGCGGCTATTGCTGCATGCGAACGAAATCCGCCGGCTGGCGCAGGCGGTTGAGCAGCAGGGACAGGCCCTGATTCCGCTGAGCATTTACCTCAAGAAGGGGCTCATCAAGGTGGAGCTTGGCGTGTGTCGCGGGAAGACGCACGGCGACCGACGCGAGACCATCAAGGCGCGCACGACCGAGCGTGAAGTGCGGCGGGCGATCGCGTCGCGCAAATGATCAGGCTCGCAGCGCTGCCGTGCGGCGCATCCGGATTGATAAGCATGCGAAGGGCGGCATGGTCATGATCCCTAATCCCTTGCCAAGGGAGGGCGGGAGGAGGATAATGCGGGCAACTTGGAGACATTATGGGACGCTTTGGTCCAACTGAAATTATCGTCCTGCTGGCCGTGATTCTGCTGTTGTTCGGCGCCAAACGCTTGCCGGAACTGGCGCGTTCGATCGGCAGAAGCCTGAGCGAGTTCAAGAAGGGGCGCGACGATGGTGCCCGCGACAATCTGGCGGATAAGAAGCCGGACGAGTCGAACCCTCAATCCTGAGGCGCAGATGCGGGTTCCGGGATGGCTTCCACGGAACCGCCTGCGAGATTGAGCGGCGCGAAAAAGGAATCCTGCACCTTGGCCGGTGCCGGGGCCTGCACCCGTGCGACACCATCCCGGCCATCCTTGATGCCCTGATTCACCGTGCGCAGGAGCTGCTCCACGTGCGGGGTCCAGGGGCTTTGGGGGTGGGACGCCAGGAACTGTTCATACACGATGCGGGCCTGCGTGAGGCGGCCCAACTGCTCGAGGCAGCGCGCCTGGCCGAGCGTGGCCTGGGCGAACAGGAAGTGTGTCGGGAGCTTTGCGGCAAAATCCTCGAAGCCGCGCAGGGCCGCATCGAACTGCCCCTGTGCCTCCACGCAATGCACGGTTCCCAGTTCCGCCACGGGGGCGAAGGCATGCGTGGCATAGGTGGCGGTGAAGGTGGCATATTTTTTTGAAGCGAGGGTATAGTCGCCGGCGTTGAAGTAGGCGTGGGCGATTTTCAGCAGGGCCAGCGGTGCGGCCGGGGTCTTGCCGAAATCACTGACGACACGCTCCAGTTCATCAAAGGATTGGGCAGACGACATGAGCATCAGGGCATCGTGGCGGCTGGCATCGGCCCGGCTGCGTGCATAGAGGAGCCCGAGCACAACAAGCAGCGCGAGTCCGGCGCCCGCGACCAGCGGAATGCCAATGCGCTTCAGTTTTTGCACGGGGTCATGCAGATCTTCCGGCATGCCGACAATGGGTGAATTGGGCGTTGGTGTAGACGCGCTCATACGTGTTCCTTCGCAAAAATGTGTGCGGGCCATTGAACCAAAGTGGTGCGCCGCCTGCCAGCAGAAAGGGTGGAATAGTTGGGGGGGCTGGGGAACGGCACGTATCGGCGTTGACGGGCTGGCGGAGGGAGGAGTACGTTTAAGCTGGATGCACGCAAGACTTATATGGGCGGTGGTGCTGGCGCTGGGGCTGGCCTTGCCCGGCCTCGCCCTCGATCACGCTGAGGATCGGGTAGCCTATGTGCCGGGCGCCGTGGCGGAGCATCCGGATTTTGACGCGCGGGCGCAGTCGCAGGCAGGGCGCGCGTTGCGTGAGAAGGCGCTGGCTAAGCGTGCGGCGTATGAAGCGGCGCTGGCCCGGTTGCCCGATGTGGGCGCCCTCGACAAGCGCATTGCCGCAACCCGTGCGAAGCAGGATGACCTGGCGATCCGGCGCGAAGCGGCCGCGGAGGAACACGGCGATTCGCGTTCCCTGCAGCGCGACGCCTGGATCGAGGCACGCGACGCGTTGCTGACCCTGCGGGAAGCATCGGACGTGAGTGCCGACAGTCTGGCCGCAGCGGAGCAGCGGGCGGACGCCGCGCATCGTGCCTTTCGTGACGCCATGGCAACCCTGCCGGACGTGCAGGATCTTGATCATGCCCTCGCGGCGGCGCGCGCGGAATTGAGCGAGCTATACATCCAGCGCCGCGCCATGGAAGAATCCAGCACCGCGCACCTGGCCCCCGAGCGCCAGGCGATGGCGGAGGCCGAGGCCGCGTACCTCCAATACGTCTACGGGCAGTGAGCGCCAGCCCGCGCGTGTCAGGGAGTTGTAAAATCGCGCCGGCGATAACCTGATTCTCGCGCTGCGGCATGCGGCATGCTATTTAATGTGCGGTGAGGCCGGGCTTGCCCGGCTGGCGGACTCCGGCGTCCTGCGTGCCTGGCGCGCAGGACGAGGCAGCGTGGCATGCAAATTCCATGAACACATACGCCGAAATTCTGCGGGATAATCCACTGTTTCGTCGCCTGCCGCGGCGGGGGCTGGCGCAACTCGGTGAGAACGCCACGCAGGTGGAATTTCGCAAGGGCAGCACGATTGTGCGGGATGGCGATCCCGCCGACGCCTTGCACGTGATCCTGAGCGGGCGCTGCGAAACGGTCGTCAGTCTGGCGAGCGGGAATCAGCACCTGGTGGACGTGTACGGTCCGGGCAGTATCTTTGACGAACGCGCCATTCTCAGTCGCGATCGTGTCAGCGCGACGGTGCGCGTGCTGACGGATTGCGTGGTGCTGCGCCTGCCGGCGGCGGATGTGCGCGACGTAATGCAGCGGTATCCGGTGTTCGAGAAAGAACTGATCCGGCGCGTGTATGGGCACTACCGCGCGTTGCGGCATGGTCCCGCCACGGAAAAACTCGGACGCATCGCGGTGGTGCGCAGCGTCGCACAGCGCTTGCACGGGAGTGATGTGTTGCGGAACGTGGCATCGGCGTTGCGCGCGACGACGGGGCGCTCGGTCCTGTTCTGTGACGTTGTGCGCGACGGCACGGGGTTGTCGCTGTCGGACTGGCGCAAGCTGCCGCCCTGTTCGCTTGAGGAACTGCGCTCGGTCGCAGAAGTGCACAAATCCAGCAGCGGGGTGTGGGAGCTCCCCCTGCGCGCGCGCGGTGATGGCACTGAAGCGGAGTCCGTGGCGCCGATCCTCAGCCATCTGGCGCGTTACGCGCGGTACCTGCTGCTCCATCTCGATCCCTCCGTGCCCGATCCGCTCGCGTTGCAGCTCCTGATGCAGTCGGATTTGCCATACTTGCTTTTCGGCCAACGGGCTGAGGACACGGCGGCGGTGCGTGCGTTCGGACGGGTGATCGCGGAACATCCTTCGCGGGAACTGGTGCGTGTGTTGCCGCTGGTCTGTCTGGAGCCCGGCGAACGCGCGATGGCGCAGGACGTGCTGGCCGAGCGCACGGGACTGCCGGTGCACGGGGTGCTGGAGTCCCTACCGCCTGGTGAAGCCGAACCGCGGGCGCACTACGCGCGCCATCCGGGTGATCGCTGCAGCGTCCGTGTCCGGCAGCTGGCGCGCGAGATCGGCCGCTGCCGGATCGGTCTGGCGTTGTCATCGGGCGGGGCCAAATCGCTGGCGCACATCGGCGTGATTCAGGTGCTCGAAGAGAACGGCATTGATGCAGATGTTGTGGCGGGCACGAGCATGGGCAGCATGATCGCGGCGCTGTGGGCGTTTGGACTGAATGGGCAGGAGATTGCCAAGATCGCCATGCGCAACGAACGTCCCTGGGCCTTGCTGGGGCTGGTGGATCCGGTCTTTCCACCGCGGCGTGGATTCATTCGCGGCGGCGTGGTTCCGCGGATTGTGCGGGACGCCATCGGCGATGTGAACTTTGCGGATATGTTGCGCCAGTTGCGTGTGGTGGCGACCGATCTGGACACGCTGGAGCGCGTGGTTTTTGACAGTGGCCCGGTGGTGCCGGTCGTGCATGCCAGCATGGCCATGCCCGGCATCGTGGTGCCCGTGCGGCATGGGGGACGCACGCTCGTGGACGGCGGTGTGGCGGAGCCGCTGCCGGTCAACGTGCTCACGGAGATGGGGGTGGATCGCATTCTCGCGGTGAATACGATCCCGAACCCCGAAGACATGAAACAGTGCATCCTGACGGGTGCGGCCAGTAACCGCGAAAATACCGGTCCGCTGCAAGGGGTGTTGGATCGCTACGTCAACTACTTTGCGCGCGGCAACATTCTGGATATCTGGGCGAAGAGCATGCATGGGGCGGAAACGCGCGTGGCCGAGGAAGCATGTAAGCTGGCGGATGTGGTCTTGCGTCCGATATCTTGTGAAGGACGCTGGCACGACTTTGGGCGGCCGGCGCGCTATATTGCCCTGGGGCGCCAGGTGGCGGAAGCGGCCTTGCCTGAAATTCGAGGACTGATGCGCTGATGACATGCGGAGCAAAACGACGATTGCGGCGGCAGTGGGATCGCCTCGGGCGGGACGCCATTCGCGCCTTGCAGGGGCAGATGCTGCAGCGTTTCGTGCGGGACCAGGTGCTGCCGTACTCGAAGCACTATCGTGCACTTTTCGCCAAGCACGGGGTGACGGCCGGACAGATTCGTACGCTCGATGATCTGCGCCGGATTCCCTTTACGTCAAAATTGGATTTGCTGCCGACGCCGGAGCATGGCGATCAGACACGAGACTTTGCGCTGCTGCCGGATGAGCAGGCCCTGGCGCGGCGGCCCGACGTGATGCTGCGGGCGTTGTTGCGCGGGCGTGCGGCGGTGCGGCGTGATCTGGCGGCGGAGTACCGGCCCGTGTTTCTGACGAGCACGACGGGCCGCTCCAGCGCGCCGGTGTCGTTCCTTTACACGCAGCATGACCTCCGGCATCTCGATTCGGCGGGCGAGCGACTGGTGGCCGTGCTCGGCGCGAAGTCCGCGCATCGGCTGGTGAACGCCTTTCCGTACGCGCCGCATCTCGCCTTCTGGCAGGCGCACTATGCGTGCCTGGCATACAACGTCTTTCAGGTGAGCACCGGGGGCGGGAAGGTGATGGGCACGGACGGGAACATCCGCATCATTGACAAGGTCAAGGCCACGGCGCTGATCGGCATGCCGACATTTCTCTATCATGTGCTGAGCGAAGCCCGCGAGCAGGGGAAGCGCTTTCCCGAACTCGGCACGCTGGCACTGGGCGGTGAAAAAGTGGCCACCGGCATGCGCACAAAATTGCGTGAGCTGGTGCGCGATCTGGGTGGGAAGTCACCGGCGAACGTGGTGGCCACCTATGGGTTCACGGAGGCCAAGGTGGCGTGGGGCGAATGCCCGTTCGCGGAAGCCGAGGAATCCGGGGGGTATCATCTCTATCCTGATCTCGGGCTGTTCGAAGTGGTGAATCCCGAGAGTGGCGAGCCGGTACCGGACGGGGAGTCCGGCGAGTTGGTCTATACGCCGCTGGATGCGCGCGGCAGCGTGGTGCTGCGCTATCGGACCGGCGATGTGATTGAAGGCGGCCTGCAGTATGGCCCGTGCCCGTGGTGCGGACGGATGGCGCCGCGGCTGGTCGGGAACATCGGGCGGCAGTCGGAGAAGCGCGAACTGCACCTCGACAAGCTCAAGGGCACGCTGGTGGACTTCAACGAATTGGAGCATTTGCTGGATAACTATCGTGACGTTGGCGCGTGGCAGTTGGAACTGCGCAAGGCGAATGATGATCCCCACGAGTTGGATGAGCTGATTTTGCACGTGGAAAGCAAGGCGCCGGAGGGGCGCGCGAAGATTGAGCAGGAGCTTTCGGACCTGATGGCATCGCGCACGGAACTGCGTCCGAACGCCATCGTGTTTCACGCTGCGGAGGACATGCGGCGGCGGCATGGTGTGGGGGTGGAGTTGAAGGAGAAGCGGGTGGTGGATCATCGTCCCAAGGATGGAAAGCCCGCGCCCCCGCGTGAGGGTGGGCGCGAGGTTGTGGCGACGGAAGACAAGGCGAAGAAAGCGGGGAAGGCATGAGCATACCGCGACTGGTGGTGGTGGATGGCGTGCGGACACCGTTCGCGCGGGCGGGCAGCGACCTGGCGGGCGTGCCGGCAGATGAACTGGGGCGCATCGCGGTGAGCGCGCTGCTCGCCAAGACCGGGATTGATCCGGCGCTGGTGAACGAAGTGATTTTCGGGTGCGTCGGCCAGCCCTCCGATGCGACCAATGTGGGGCGGGTGATCGCGTTGCGCGCGGGGATTCCGCGGCAGGTGCCGGCGATCACGGTCTCGCGCAATTGCGCGTCGGGCCTGGAGGCGGTGACGCAGGCCCAGCAGAAGATGGCGGCGGGCGTGGGCGATGTGTTTGTGGTCGGTGGGACGGAAAGCATGTCGCAGTATCCGCTGCTGTTTCCCTATTCCGCGGCAGTCAAGTTCACGCAGCTCAGCAAAGCCAAGACGCTGGGACAGCGCCTGGGTGCGATGGCGGCATTTCGTTCGAAGGATTTCGCGCCGCGCATCAGCCTCATGCTCGGCCTGAGCGATCCCGTGGTTGCGTTAAACATGGGCGAGACCGCGGAAGTGATTACGCGCGAGAATGGCATCACGCGCGCGATGCAGGATGCCTTCGCCATCGAGTCGCACAAGCGGGCAAACGCGGCGCGCGAAAAACTCGCCGAAGAGATCACGCCGGCCTATGTGGGCCCGGACTTCAAGAAGGCGCTGACGGCGGATAACGGGCCGCGCACGGACCAGACGCCGGAGGTCCTGGCCAAATTGAAAACCGTGTTTGACCGGCGCACAGGCACGGTCACGGCGGGGAACTCCTCGCAGATTTCAGACGGCGCGGTGGCGCTGCTCGTGATGACCGAGGCGCGGGCGGCGGCGTTGGGGTACCAGCCGCTTGGGACGCTCGTGGGCTATCGGTATGCCGGCTGCGATCCGGCGCGTATGGGGCTGGGACCGCTGGCAGCGATTGCGGCGGCGGAGCGCGCCACGGGGCTGAAGCTGGCAGATGCGGACCTGATTGAGATCAACGAAGCCTTTGCCGGCCAGGTGCTGGCGGTGATGAAGCTGGCGGAATCGGAGCAATACGGGCGTGAGATGCTTGGTCGGGACGGCGCGCTGGGCAAGGTTCCGCACGAGATTCTGAACGTGAACGGCGGGGCGGTAGCACTGGGGCATCCCGTAGGTGCTTCGGGGGCGCGGCTTGTGCTGACGGCGCTGCGCGAGCTGCGTCGACGTGGCAAGCGCCGCGCACTTGTTTCGCTGTGCGTGGGTGGTGGCCAGGGCGCAGCGCTTTGGTTCGAGGGGGCGACAGCATGAGTGATAAGACCGTGACCTGCGAACGCATCGACGGCGACGTGGCGCTGGTGACGCTGGATCAGCCAGGCTCCTCGGCCAATGTGCTCAATCGCGCGGTGGTGGACGAACTGGCCCAGGCCATTGATTGGCTCGTGGCCGAACGCGGCTTGCGTGGCGTGGTGTTCATTTCCGCAAAGCCAAGCATCTTTATTGCGGGTGCGGACGTTCGCGAACTGGCATCGCTGCCAACGCCGGAGGCCTTGCGCGCGGTGGTGCGGCGCGGGCAGGAAGTTTTCTCGCGGCTTGCGGCGCTGCCGCTGGTGAAAATTGCAGCCATTCATGGCGCCTGCCTTGGCGGCGGGTACGAATTGTGCCTGGCCTGTGACTATCGCGTGGCTTCGGATGATCGTGCCACGCGGATCGGCCTGCCCGAGGTCGATCTGGGGATCTTGCCGGCGTGGGGCGGCTCCACGCGGTTGCCGCGTCTGATCGGATTGCCGGCGGCCTGTGACGCGATTCTGGGAGCGAAGCGACTGGCGGCGAAGCCGGCGCGGAGTCGTGGGCTGGTGGATTTCGTGGTGCCCAAAGAGGCGCTGCTGACGATGGCGCGGCGTATCCTGGCGGGCGATCGGCCGGTGCGCAAGCAGCATGTGGTGGTAAATTCCGGGCTGGTGGCGGCCATCGTGGCAGCGCGCGCGAAGCGGACAATTCGGGCAAAGACGCACGGCCACTATCCGGCACCGGAGCGGGCACTTGCTGTCATAACGCGCGGCATCTCCGGATCGATTGAAGCGAGCTTGAAGCTTGAGGAAGATGCGGTCGTGGACCTGGCCAGCACGCCCGTCTGCCATAACCTGATGCGCATCTTCTTTTTGCAGGAGCGCGCCAAGCGGTTGCGCCTGGTGCCGGATGCCAAACCGGCCAAGGTGCAACGGACGGCGGTGATTGGGGCGGGCGTGATGGGGGCCGGAATTGCGCAATGGCTCAGTGCACAACGGTGCTCCGTGATTCTGCGTGATATCGATGCGGAGCGGGTACGCAACGGGCTGCAAACCATTGCGGGACTCTATCACGAGGGCGTGCGGCGCCATGCCCTGGATGCCGCTGCTGCGCGGGAAGGCCTGGATCGCGTCATTCCGGCCGCGGTGGAAGTTTCGCTGCAGCGAACGGACCTGGTGATCGAAGCGGCCACAGAAGACATGGGGCTGAAGCTGAAGATATTCAAGCGGCTGGGGGAGGTCTCCGCGCCGGACACCATTCTCGCCACGAACACGTCGGCACTGTCGGTGAGCGAGGTGGCCGCGGCGGTGCCGCATCCGGAGCGCGTGGTGGGGATTCACTTTTTCAATCCCGTGCATCGCATGCAGCTGGTGGAGGTGATCGTCGGGCGCGAGACCTCGCCGGCGGTGACGGATCGGACCGTGCGCTTTGTGCAGGACATTGGGAAGATGCCGGTGGTGGTGCGCGACAGTCCGGGGTTTCTGGTGAATCGCATCCTGATGCCCTACTTGATTGAGGCGGGCCACTTGTTTGAGTCCGGCGCGCCGATTGCACGCATCGACGCCGCCATGCTGGCGTTCGGCATGCCGATGGGACCCTTGCGCCTGATTGATGAAGTCGGGGTGGATGTGTCGCAGCATGTGGCGAGTCATCTCGCGAA
>JAQCIA010000060.1 GCA_027620105.1 Verrucomicrobiota bacterium
CATGCCGCAGTCTAGCGCCTGCGCGTGGCTGTGCAACGGCCTTTGTCGTTGCCGTGAAGTGTTTACGCTGTGCCCCCTTTGGCCTAGAATTACGGCATGCGCACGGTAACGGCGGCAGTCCTGGCGGCCTGGTTTACAGGGGTTACGGTACAGGCCGGGCTGATCACCACGCTCGCGGATGTGAATCTGACGCAGCGCGTGGCCAATACCACGCTGAGCATGCCGCAGACGCCACCCCCAGATGCCACGGTCACCTACACCCTGGCGAACGCATTCCCGAGCGTGGCCTTCACCGCGCCCATGGCCGTGGCCGTGCCGCCCGGCGCGACCAACCGCTTGTTTGTGGCCGAGCGCAGCGGGATCATCTCCGTGGTCACGAATCTGGCCAACCCCTCGCGGACGGTGTTCATGAACATCAGCAGCCGGGTCAACGGCGGCGGGGAGGGCGGGATCCTGGCGCTGGCGTTTCACCCGAACTACGCCAGCAACGGATATTTCTACGTGTGGTACACGACCGGCAACTACTTCGACCGGCTTT
Source organism: Verrucomicrobiota bacterium (assembly GCA_027620105.1). GTDB lineage: Bacteria > Verrucomicrobiota > Kiritimatiellia > UBA8416 > JAIOPI01 > JAIOPI01. The sequence continues at coordinate 539 of JAQCIA010000060.1, forward strand.
CGCGTTTTACCGTATCGCCGACGAACGCCAATCAGGCCGCCACGAACACGGAACAGGTCATCATCATGCAGTTGGACGATGCCAGCAACCACAACGGCGGGGACCTGCATTTCGGCGCCGACGGGTATCTCTATCTGAGCCTGGGCGACGAGGGAAATTCGAACGACTCACTCAACAACAGCCAGCTCATTGACAAAGACTTCTTCGCCGGCCTGATCCGCATTGACGTGGACAAGAAGCCCGGAAACCTGCCGCCGAACCCGCACGCAGCCCTCAATGGTGTCGTGACCAACTATCTCGTGCCCGCGGACAATCCCTTCGTCGGTGCGACCAGCTTCAACGGCAGCGCCGTGAGTCCGTCCCTCGTGCGCACGGAGTTCTGGGCCGTGGGCCTGCGCAACCCATTCCGTTGGTCATTCGATCCGCCCACGGGCAAGCTTTACCTGGGTGACGTGGGGCAGAATGCGCGCGAAGAAGTGGACCTGATTGTGAAGGGCGGAAACTATGGATGGAAGTGGCGGGAGGGCAGGATCGCCACGCCAGGCATCGGTGTGCCCCCGGCGGGATTTACGAACTGGATCAATCCGGTGCTGGATTATACGCAGGGCACCAGCACGAATCAGGGATACACCGTGGTCGGCGGGCGCGTATACCGCGGGACGCGATTCACGGAGTTGGTGGGCAAGTATGTTTTCTGCGACTTCGGGAAATACAGCGGACCGCTCGCGTTGGGGAATATGTGGGCCATGACGGATGACGGGACGAACGCCACCTCCCTGACCTGGCTATTGCAGGACCAGGATATCGCCTTCATCGGCGCCGATCCGCGCGACGGCGAGCTGCTCTTTTGCGACCTGGGTGAAAACCAGATCAAGCGGCTGGCCTATGCCACGGTCTCCACGAACAGCCTGCCGCTGACGCTGGCCGATACGGGTGCGTTCGCGGACGCGGCCACGCTGATGCCCTATCCCGGCATCGTGCCCTATGACCTCAATGTGCCGTTCTGGTCCGACGGCGCGATCAAGACACGCTGGTTCTCCGTGCCCGGCACGAACACCACGATCGGCTTCGATCCGGAGCTGCCCTGGACCTATCCCACGGGCACCGTCTGGGTGAAGCACTTTGAGTTGGAGCTCACCAACGGCGTGCCATCCTCGCGGCGCCGCATCGAGACGCGCCTGCTGGTGAAGAATTCCGACGGCTCGGGCGGCTACGGCGCGACGTACCGCTGGGGCGCCAGCACCACCAACGCATTCCTCGTACCCGCGGGCGGGCTGGCGCAGGACGATGTGTTCGTGGTCAAGGACGGCGGCACGATTCGCACGCAGGCCTGGCACTACCCTTCGCGCGCCGAGTGTCTGTCCTGCCACCAGGTCAACGCCGGCTTCGCGCTGGGCTTCAACACCGTGCAGCTCAATCGCGACCATGACTACAACGGCGCGATCACGAACCAGATCCGCGCCCTCAACGCCTGCGGCTATTTCAGCACAAACGTCACCGGCTTTCACCTGTTGCGCAAATTGGCCGGCGCGACGGAAGCGGGTTACAGCCTCGAATACCGCGCGCGGTCGTATCTGCAGGCCAACTGCGGCCAGTGCCATTTCCCCGGCGGGCTCGTCTCCGCCGCCTGGGACGCACGGATCGCGACGGCTTTGTCGGACGCCAACATCGTGACCGGCGCGCTCGTGAGTGTGCTCGGCGACCCCACGAATCGCGTGGTCGTTCCCGGCGACTTGCGGCACTCGATGCTGCACACGCGCATGTCCATCCGGGGCCAGCGCCAGATGCCACCGCTGGCATCGACGGTGGTGGACACGCAGGGCGTGGCGCTGATCGCGGCCTGGATCGGCACGACCCTCACGAATTACCAGAGCTTTGCCGACTGGCAGGTGGCGCACTTCGGGTCCACCACCAACAGCGACGCGGCGGGCGGGGCGGACCTGGATGGCGATGGCGGCCTGAATCAGCTGGAGTACCTGACAGGCTCCGACCCGACCAACCCGCTGGTGAACGACGCCTGGGCGCTGGATCTGCACATGACCAATGGTGTGGCCCACGTGATCTACGACCGGCTGGCGAACCGTGGATTTGACGTGCAGGTCACGACCAACCTGGTGGATGGTGCGTGGCAGTCGCTCGATGTGCCCGAGAATATTCCCTTCTTCAGTGCGGTGGACGGCACAGCGCGGGTCCCCGATCCCGGCGCCACCAACCAGGCAGCGAGCTACTACCGGGTGCGAGTGTACGAGCCGTGAGGTTCCGTCGCGAATGGCCAGACGCGTGGCGGTATGCTTGAAAAAGGGTTTTCTCGACGCACGTGGCGCGGTACAACGGAGGCATGCAACTGATCACGCAAATGGATTCAATCGCGGTGGACGGGAACACGCTGGGTGAGATTACGGCTTTTTTTGCGAGTTTTCTGGTGGCCCTGGTTGTGGGACGCCTGCTGCAGGTGCTTTGCCGCCCGCTGGAAAAGCGCTGCAGCGAGCGCGGGCATGAATCCGCCGCCGCCGTGTTTCGGGCCGGTGCCCGCCCCTTGCCGTTTCTCCTGTTGATTGGCGGCATTGCGGTGGGGCGTCGCTTTCTGGTGATGACGCCCGCGCTGGCCGGAATCGTCGACTCCGGCATTGGTGTGTTGACCGTGGCGCTGGTGGCGTGGCTGCTGTATCGACTGGTCGACGTCATTGACTCATGGTTGACGCGCGGGGTCGCCAGCACCGACACCCGGCTGGATGACATGCTCGCGCCGATGGTGCGGAAAAGTCTGCGCGTGACGATCGTGGCCCTGGCGCTGGTTCAGACTGCGCAGATGCTCAGCAACCAACCGGTAACCTCGATCCTGGCCGGCCTTGGGGTGGGGGGGCTGGCCGTGGCGCTTGCGGCGCAGGAGACGGTGAAGAATTTTTTTGGCTCGCTAGTGATTCTGGCGGACAAGCCCTTTGAGTTGACGGAGCGCATTGTGGTGGATGGGCATGACGGCACGGTTGAGGCGGTGGGGTTCCGTTCCACGCGCATCCGCACCCTTGAGGGGCATCTGGTGACAGTCCCCAACGGAGAACTGGCCAACAAGACCATTCAGAACATCGGGAAGCGCCCGAATATTCGCTATCGCAGCGACATCACGATCACCTACGACACCGCTCCCGACAAGATTGAGGAAGCGCTACGCATCATCCGCACGCTGCTGGATGGACATGCGGGCATGCGACCCGAGTTGCCTCCGCGCGTGAACTTTTCGGCATTGAACAGTGACTCGCTCAACATCCAGGTGCTGTTCTGGTTTCACCCCGCCGATTACTGGGCGTATCTCGCCTTCTGCGAGCGCTTCCACATCGACCTCATGCGACAATTCAATGATGCGGGCATTGAATTCGCCTTCCCCACGCAGACCTTGTATCTGAAGCGGCCGTAGATGGGACGATTCCGTTTCGCCCCCCCTCATTCCGGCCCTCTCCCTGTGGGAGAGGGGGCGGGCATTGGGAAGCGGCGCCGATAAAGTTCACCGTATCGTGCGCCCTTTTTCGGCGCCGGCACCCGCGTTACCGCGCACGTTACCGTGGTCGCGGGACCGGGAATGAAAATCGTCAATGCCCAGAGCGCGTTTCGGCCGCCTGTGCGTGCGGACGGCACGCCGGAGCCGATTCTGTCGTATTGGGCGGACGACCTCACCCGTGACAACAAGCCCTTGCATGCGTTGCTCTACAGCGGGTTGTTGCTGGAGTTTTACCGGGAATTTCTCGACGGCCCGATCCGCCACTACACCTATACGTGGTTACGCGCGGTCAGTCCGGGCCTGGGGACGCCCCCGCATTGTGACCTAGTTTACATGGGGCGGGGCACGGGCAATGTCTGTACGACCTGGACCCCGCTTAGCGACGTGCCGCTCGCGATTGGTGGCCTCATGATCCTGAAAAACTCGCACTGCCAGGCGGCGCGGCTGGCGGCGTACTTGAGTCGCGATGTGGATACGTACTGCACCAACGGGCCGCTGGCGCAGGAAATTGAGTCTGGCGCGCGCCTGTACGAGTGGGATGGGACGCTTTCACAGGATCCCGTGGCGTTGCGCAACGAGTTGGGTGGGCGCTGGCTGACGGCGGAATCCTATGGCGCCGGTGACATCCTGATATTCTCCATGCGGACCATCCATGCCAGCCTGGACAATCAGTCTGACACAATCCGGCTTTCCTCGGACTCACGGTACCAGTTGGCGGCGGAACCGATCAATCCGCGCAACGTCGGGGAAAACCCGAGCCCCTGTGACGTCCGCTGCAAGCAGGGCCGGATCTGTTAGCGCGGTGCGTGTGGGGCATGCCGGTTTGATTGGGCGGCCATTGCGGCATCACGAAACGCCGTGCAATTCGTTCGCGCCGGTTTATAGTAACGCGACTTTGACTATTCGTTCGACTGGGAGGTCAGCCGCATGCCGAAGTGGGTGCAAGCGCTCATTGATATTACGATTCTGATCAGTGAGCTGATCGCGGGAGGATGGCTGCTCTATGGGCTGCTGCGCGTCTGCGCCCGGCACACCGCCACGTCGCGCTTCTGGCAATCCTTCTTCGTCACCACGTTCGTCGCGGCAACCTTTGCGTTCTGTCTTGGGGAGCAATGGCACCTTTCGGTCGGGTCGGCGGTCGTGGTTGCAACCGTCGCCGCGTGCCTGGCCATGTACGTCTTGTGCTCCGTCACCCTGAAGCAGGCGGCGGGCATTGCGATACTCTTTGTTGTGCTGATGGGTGGCATGCAAGCTGGGGTGACGATCTTGATGGATCGTGTGATGCCGAATCGTTGGACATTCGCCCAGCAGTATGCGCTTGCGGAAGCCGAGGCCAATCGGATGTCCGTGTCCACAAAGTCGTTCTTCAATTTTCGCGATACGCTCGCTGTGGCCATGGACGCGCTCGCCAAGTTTACCAATCGGAAAGATGCGGAGATTCTGAACACGGACGTTGCGGTGGGGCTCGCCGTGTTGCGCGAACGACGGGCCGCCGCGACCAATCGGGAAGAAGTGGTCGCCAACCAGGAGGCCTTCGCGGAGCTGAGCCAGGAATTGTTGGGCACCCCGGGGCAAACAGGCGCGGTGACGGTGACCGTGGCGGACATCCGTGCCGCGCTGGAACGCATGCCGAGGACGCAGTCGTCGAACGAATCGCTTGGATGATGTTCACTTTCTCGGCGCCGAGGTTACCTTCCTGCGTCAGGAGGGTCCCGTCGCGATCGAGCAGGCTGACCTCGACCGAGTGGGCAAAGTTGCCATCCTCGTCGCGCTTATAGGTGACGCCCAGCACGGCGGCCAGATTGCGGACCGTGTTGGCGTCGCCATGTAGCAAGGTCCAGTCCGTCTCGGGCAGTTGCAATTGCCCGGCGTACTGTTTCAGGCGTTCGGGCGTGTCACGCTGCGTGTCGAACGATGCCAGGACGAAATGCACCTGGGGGCGCGTCTCCGGGTCGAGTTCCTGTTCGATCCGTTGCATATCCGCAATCATGCGCGGACAGACATACTCGCAGCTGGAAAAGAACATGGCGACCACCACGAGCTTGCCATGAAAGGCATCGAGTGTGGTGGCCTGGCCGTTCTGGTTTGTCCATGTGTCGGTGAGTTGATAGACGGACGTTGAGGGGAAGCGGTCAGCCTCCGCCGGTTCTGCGGCACAGGTCAGCAGGGCGGAAGCGGTGAGGGCGCTCACCAGCGCCAGTTGCCGTATCTTCATGGTGGATCGATCTCCTTTGCACAGCGGAAGCCAAGGTTGGCGACCGTGTAGTTTGCTTTCAGGCTGCTGCGGAAGGCCATGCGCATGAATCCGGGGTAGTCGCGGAAGTCGGACGCGCCGAAGGCGCCGCTGCCGCAGAAGCGTTGCTCGTCCAGGCTGGCATCCGCCCGCGATTCCCCCGTGACCAGCGCGGTATTGAAATCCCAGACCCACTCCCACACGAGGCCGTGCATGTCCCAGTTGCCGAAAACATTCTTGAAGGTGGATCCCACGGCGGGGAGGGGACGCCGTGCCGGGCGGCTATACCAATCAAGGATGCGCTGGGTGTGGCCGGTTTCGTTGGCGCCGATGGCATTGGTGATGCCCGCGGCGGAGGCCACTTCCCATTCGGCCAGGGTGGGCAGGCGCTTCCCTTGCCACTGCGCATAAGCGTTGGCGGCGAACCATGAGACATGTGTAACCGGCCGCCGTGCCGCCTCGGCATCATCCCCCAGGTCCAGATCGCCGGCCCAACGGCGCAGGTAGGATTCATCGGCAAAAAGGCGTTTCACTTGCGATTTGCGCCAGGCCGGATTGGCCCGCACGAACTCCAGAAATTCAGCGTTCGTCGCGGGATAGGTGTCCAGATAGAACGCGTCCACAAGGATCGCGGCCTCGGACTTGTAGAGCGGCGTATAGGTGCTGGCCGGGATCGCCACCATGTTGGTGGGTGCGGCGTCTCCGGCAGCGATTGTCAGGCCGATCAGCAGCAGGGTAAGCAGGATCCGTGACCAAACGCGGCGCCACGACTCCAGGTGATGGGAGATGCTAGTGGGCGCCGGCACTGCGGACGGCTGCGACCCGTTCCGGTGAAACTGCGTCATGTTCATTGCCCCAGCTGTTCAGGATGAAAGTCATCACGTTGGCGGTGTCCTCGTCGTTGAGGTTTTGTGGCGGCATGATCTGATTGTAGGTGCCCCCGTTGACCACCATGGGCCCTTCATTGCCCTTGATCAAGCCATCGATCGCACGATCAATGTTTGACAGCAGATAGTCCGCTTTCGCGAGCGGCGGGAAGATGCCTGCGAGGCCTTCGCCATTCGACTGGTGACAGGCATAGCAGGAGCGGCTGTAGATCTGCTCGCCGAGCTTCATCTGTTCGGCCTTGCTGAGAGCACCGGTGCGCGCCGGGGGGGCGGTCTTGGCGATGCCCGTGACTTGGCCTTCGGGCTGATAGACGTCGTCACGTTCTTTTCCGGAATAGATCAGCTTGTCTTCAGCGCCAGCGACTTTCAGCATGCCCAAGGCGCCCTTGTTAAACGCGCGGAAGATGGAGTGATCGACAATAATGAAGGTGCCGGGGACGTCGACCTTGAACTCGGTGATCGCCGATCCGCCCGCGGGAACCAGCGTGGTCTGGATATCGTGGGAGATGCGGTCACCCCCTTCAATGTAGACGCGGTCAAAAATTTCACCGATCACATGGAAGGATGAGACTAGGTTCGGGCCGCCGTTGCCGACGAAGAGGCGGACAGTTTCGCCAACGCTGGCCGTGAGCCCCTTATCGCCCGCGAGGGCGCCAACCGCGCCGTTAAAGACCACGTAGTCGGGCCTTTCATCGAGGGCCTTTTCCTGCGAAAAGGGTTGCAGGCCCTTCTCACCATACCGGCCGACGGTGTAAAAATCGCCCTGCATGACGTAGTACTCGCGATCCACCTTGGGCAGTCCCGCCTCGGGTTCGACGAGAATCAGTCCGTACATGCCGTTGGCGATGTGCATGCCCACGGGCGCCGTGGCGCAGTGATAGACATACAGCCCCTGATTCAGGGCCTTGAATGAGAACTGTGAACTGTGGCCGGGGGCTGTGAACGACGCAGCGGCACCACCACCGGGGCCGGTGACCGCGTGCAGGTCGATGTTGTGGGGAAGTTGGTTGCCCGGATCATTGTTCAGGTGAAACTCAACCAGATCGCCCTGCCGGATGCGAATGAAGGGGCCGGGGACCGTACCGCCGAAACTCCAGTAGGTGTACTCCACGCCGTCGGTCATTTCTGCCGTGTATTCCTTGACCGTGACGTTCACGATCACCTTTGCTGGACGTTTGCGTGTGATGGGCGGTGGAACGAGCGGCGGTGCGACGAGGACGGCTTCCTCCACGGGCAGCGTTTCATCACCAGCCTGAGACATGCCGCCAAGGGACAGCGCGGCACCCGCAATGCAGCATGAAAACAGCAATCGGTTGGTCACATTCATGTTCATGGCTGATCCTCCCCAGTTGAATTCCTACGGCCAGCCTACCCATTCGGCCCGGAGCCGCGCTACGCGTGGATTGGCCTTTCCTTGTCTGGCATTGCTCTCCGCCGGGCGGCGCGGTAAGCCGTGGGGGTCTGGCCCACGACGCGCTTGAATGTGCGGTTGAAATGGGGAATGGATTGGAATCCCGCCGCGTGCGCAATCTCGGTGATGCGCGTGGCCGGATTCAAGAGCAGGTTGCAGGCCTTCTCCACGCGTACCCGGGCGACGAACTCCGTGAAGGTCATGCCGGTCTGCTTCTTGAACAACTTGCAGAAGTAGAACGCGCTCAGGTGCACATGCCTGGCGGTCTCGCGCATGCCGACCGGTCCCGCGGCATGCTTGCGCACATACTCCCGGGCGGAACGAATGCTGGCCGGTCCCGATTCGGGTTGGGTCAGGAGGCACTGATTGGCAAAGTCCGCCAGGTGACGGGCAAACACGGTCAACAACTGCACCATGGCATTGAACGCCTGCGCGTCGACGACGCGGGTATGGAAGTACGCCTCCTCGATCCGGTGCAAATCGGCTTCCAGTCCCCATTCGGTCAGCGTCTTGGCGAGGCGCGAAAACTCGCGTTGAAGCGGTGGGTGCTGGAGCACCTGGCCGCCCAGCAGCGTTGCGATGTGTTTGTCGCCAATCACAACGGGGACCGCGACATCGGTCAGACCGGCGAAACAGCGCATGGTCTGTGGCTGAAGATGCTGGCCAGCGCGCAGTTGGGCGGCGGCCTGAATGCGATGGCAAGCGGCACAGCCGCCGGCGGATTTCGTGATCAGCGCGCAAAAGGGATTCTCGGGCTGGGCCAGGGGGCGGCGTTTGCGTCCAGCGT
>JAQCIA010000061.1 GCA_027620105.1 Verrucomicrobiota bacterium
CCGGCCATGGTTGTGATCAAGCTACCACTACCGCATTTCCCCAAAAAGAAGCGATATGCACAACAGACTAGCAGTATCCCAAAAATGTTTCATGTCAGTTTTTGTGTGGGCTGCTATCGTGCGCCTCCATGCATACGAACGCGCGTACCCCACACCGCTTTGTTCTCTATTCCGCAGCCGCCCAGGAGGTGGATGCCGACCTCGACTTTGTCCGCCGCCTTTACCGCCGACGGCACGCCCGAGCGCCCCAGCGATTGCGTGAGGATTTCTGCGGAACGGCGAAGCTGGCCTGTGCCTGGGTGGCGGACCGCGCCGACTGCCAGGCCTGGGGCGTGGATCTGGATCCCGCGCCACTGACTTGGGGTGACCGCCATTACCGGCAGCCGCTGGGCTCGGCCGCAGAACGGGTGCATTTGTTGCAACAGGATGTACTGCGCGCACGCACCCCGCCGGCGGATGTGTTGCTGGCTTTGAATTTTTCCTATTTCGTGTTTCAGCAGCGGGCGGCGTTGCGCGCCTACTTGCGCCGGGCGCGCGCGGCCCTGGCGCCGGGCGGCGTGGCGGTTTTCGATATATTTGGTGGAACCGGCGCAGTCACGGCCACGCGCGAGCAAACGATGATTCGCGGTGCGCGTGGTCCGGACGGTGCGCGCCTGCCGGCATTTCGATTCACCTGGGAGCACGCCCACTACGACGCGGTCACGCAGCGGATTCTCTGTCATATGCACTTCGAGATTCCGGGCGTGCGCCGATATCGAAAAGCCTTCACGTACGATTGGCGATTGTGGACAATTACCGAATTGCGCGAACTGCTCAGCGAGGCGGGGTTCAAGACGACTGAAGTTTATACCCACGGCTTCGACAAGCGCGGCACTTCGGACGGTATCTACCGCCGGGTCAAACGCTTCGACAATCAGATTGGCTGGCTGGCCTATGTGGCGGCCTGGCGATGAGTGATGTGCGGCGCGGACGGCGCGGCACGGAGTGGATCCCATGCTGGACTTGAAAATTACGGGTGGCACGCTTTACGACGGGCTGGGCGGTTCGCCGCGGCTGGCGGATGTGGGGATCCGGGGCGAGCGCATCACGGACGTGGGGGATCTGGCGCAGGCCGAATCGCGCGCGACGGTGGACGCGGCCGGCAAGCTCGTCTGTCCGGGCTTCATTGATGCACACTCGCATTCCGATACGTATCTGCTGATCGAACCGACGGCGGACAGCAAATTGTATCAGGGCATCACCACGGAAGTGGTCGGCAATTGCGGGGCTTCGGCGGCGCCCCTGCACGAGCCCTATCGGCTTCCGTCGGACTGGCTCGACAAGACCTATCCGGGCGTCTGGCATTCCGTGGCCGAATATCGCCAGCTGCTGGAAGCCGCGCAGCCGGCCCCCAATACCGTCCTGCTGATCGGGCACAACACCTTGCGAGCGGGCGCCATGGGCTACGATGACCGTCCGGCGACGGATGAGGAACTGGTGGTGATGCAGCGGCGACTCGTGCAGGCGCTCGACGAAGGTGGCGCGGGGTTCAGTACCGGGCTGGCCTACGCACCCGGTATGTTCGCGCCACCTGAAGAGGTGGAGGCACTGGGGCGCGTGACGGCGGCCGCGGGCAAGATCTACACGTCGCACATGCGCAGCGAAGGTCGGCGGTTGGTCGAGGCGGTTCGGGAAACGATTGATGTCGGCCGGCGCACCGGGTGCCGTGTGCAGGTGTCGCATCTCAAGACCGCCGGCAAGGGCAACTGGGGGTTGATTGATGCCGCGCTGGCCGAGATTGAAGCAGCGCGACGGGAGGGGGTGGAGGTGGCCGCGGATCGCTATCCCTATACGGCATCCTGCACGGATCTCGACATCCTGTTCCCGGACTGGGCCGCCAGCGGGGGCCGCGCGGCGGTGCTGGCGCGGTTGCGTGATCCCGATACGCGTCGGCGCATGCGCGAGGATATTCTGAACGCGCGGGCGGAAGACTACTGGGCGAGCGTGCGGATTGGGTCGACGAGCCATCCGGAGAATCGCCGCTTCAAGGGGCAGCCGCTGCTCGACGTGGCGCGGGCGTTGGACATGGCGCCCGTGGATGCGGTGCTGCATCTCACGGATTCCGACAACCTCATGACGAGCGCCTTCTTCTTCACCATGAGCGAAGCCAACATGTGGAAAATTCTCGAGCGCCCCTATGTGATGTTCGGCAGCGATGCGTCCCTGCGTGCACCGCATGGGCCGCTCAGCCACGATCATCCGCATCCGCGCGCCTACGGCAGTTTTACGCGCCTCCTGCGCGCGGCGCTGGATGGCAAGACCGTGCCCGTGGCGGAACTGGTGCGCAAGGCCACCGCGTTTCCGGCGGAGCAATTCCGACTCACGGACCGGGGCGTGCTGGCCCGCGGCAAATTTGCCGATGTGGTGGTGCTGGATCCCGCGCGCGTGCGCGAGCGCGCCGACTTTGGCGATCCGCATCAGCTCTCCGACGGCGTCGAGCACGTGCTCGTCAACGGGGTCCACACCCTCGCGCGGGGCAAGATCACGGGCCAGCGCGGTGGCCGGCTGCTGGCGTAGGCACGTGGCCCGGAATGCGACCGGGCTGGGCGAAACCGCGGATGAACACCAATGGAGGCGGACCGGCCTGATGCGCGGACGCGAAGGCTGATCAACCCACCAGGAACACCGTGAGCGATCGCGCGCCGTGGGCGCCGATGACGAGGCATTGCTCAATGTCGGCAGTCTTCGATGGGCCGGCGATGAAGACGCCAAACTCGCCCGGCATCACAGCCATATCCATGTTCGCGAAGGCGTGCGGACTGCCATCGACCGGCGGGGAACATCCGCGGCAGGACGGGCAAGGGGAATTATTCGCACCGGGAAAGACGGGTACCGCTGCGGTTCCTGGTTTGCACGCCTACGCTTCCGCGCATACACTCGGGACATCGATGAGCACGACGGAAACCGGTTCGTCCGCAACAACATCGCCGCAGGCAGTCTGGCACATGTTTGATCGTATCGCGCCGCGCTACGATCTGCTCAACCGCGTGCTGTCGTTGCGCCGGGATGTGGCCTGGCGACGCAGGCTGGCCCGCTCGCTGACCGGTCGGGAAAACCTTCGGCTGCTCGACCTGGCCACCGGCACAGGGGACCAGATTTTGCACCTCCTGGATGCCGGCGCGCCGATTGCATCTGCGGTGGGGATCGACATGGCCCCGGAAATGCTTGTGCAGGGGCGCGAGAAAATTGCCCGCCGTGGTCTGGCGGAACGTGTGTCGCTGCAGGAAGGCGACGCCACATGCCTGCCCTTTCTCGACGGTTCATTTGATGTTGCCACCATCGCATTCGGCATTCGTAATGTGGGAGACGTGCCTGGCGCCCTGCGTGAAATGCGGCGCATCCTGCGGACGCGAGGGCGCGCGCTGGTGTTGGAATTCTCCCTGCCGGAGGGACCGCGCACCCGAGCTGCCTACATAACCTATCTGCGCCACCTTTTGCCGGTGATCGGTGGGTGGATTTCGGGAGACGCGGCGGCCTATCGCTACCTGAATCGCACGATCGAAGCCTTTCCGTCGGGCGAAGCCTTCTGCCGGCTGATGCGTGAGGCCGGGTTCGTGGATGTTCAGGCCGAGCCGTTGACACTGGGTGTGGCGACTCTCTACAAGGGAGACATTCCGAACACCCTTCCAGGATCAGCATGATGACGAGTACGGTTACAGCGCCGCCATGGTTTCAGCGGGTTTCTGTTTCTGCGGGCGCGCACATGCCGCTGGCCTGGCTTTCCCGCCAGCAGGCGACCGGTGTGCGCGTGTACTGGCAGGCGCGTGACCGTAGCCTAGAGGTGGCCGGCATTGGCGCAGCGCATCGGATCGTGGGTCCGACGGCGGTGGCACAGGCACAGGCGCTCGCCGCGCAGGGCGATGAAGGTCTGCGGCTGTTCGGCGGTGTGCGCTTTGATGCCACGCACCGTGGGGACGGCAGTTGGGATGGATTTCCGGATGCCTGCTTCGTGGTGCCGGAGATCGAACTGGTGCGGGATGCGGATGGGGTGCGGTTCGTGGCGAACATACCCGACGGCGTGAACGTGGCGGACGTCAACGCGCGGCTCGTGCGCATGGCGGCGCAGGCCAGCGGCGAAGTCGGAGGCGACTGGCAGGTGGGCGACTGGCAAGTGGGAGAACCTCGCGCTAGGCAGGATGTACCTGATCGCCCCGGTTGGGATCGCATCATGCAGTCGGCGTTGCTGGCGATGGATGCATGCGAAATCGAAAAAATCGTGCTGGCGCGCCGTACCGCACTCACCTTCGGGCGGGCGGTGGATGCACTCGCTCTGTTGGCGCGGCTGCGTGATGTGACGCCGGACTGCTTTCACTTTTGTATGCAGTTCTCCGAAGCGGCCACCTTCATTGGCGCATCGCCGGAGCGCTTTTATCGGCGCTGTGGGAGGCTGCTGGAAACAGAAGCGGTGGCGGGCACGCGCCCGCGCGGCAAATCCGCGGAAGCCGATTGCCGGTTGGGCGATGAACTGCTGGCCAGCGCCAAGGAACGCCATGAGCACCTCTGTGTGCGCGACATGATTCGCGAGGTTCTGGCCTCCGTGGGCACGGCCGTACGCGTCGACCCGGCGCCGATACTCCTGCGCCTGGCGCGCGGTCAGCACTTGTTCAGTGGCCTGGCGGCCACGTTGCATGACGGTGTGAGCGATGCCGACCTATTCGACAAACTCCATCCGACGCCAGCCGTGGGCGGTGCGCCCACGCCATCCGCAATGGCGCGCATTCGCGCCTGGGAGCCATTCGATCGCGGCTGGTACGCGGCGCCCGTGGGCTGGATCAGTCGCGATGCGTCTGAGTTTGCGGTGGCCATTCGGTCTGCGCTCTGCCGGGACAAAGCGCTGTTGCTCTACTCGGGTGCCGGAATTGTTCCGGGGTCGTCCGCATCCGGCGAGTGGGACGAGATCGAGCACAAGATTCAGGATTTCGCGGGGATCCTCGATGATGCGGCGGGGCGCGACACATGAAGGCGCGCCGCAAACGAACGTCCCAGACCACGGGCGCATGGAATCTGCATTGGGCGACATTGATGGTCGAGGAATTCGTGCGCTGCGGCGTGCGCGTGTGCTGCCTCGCATCCGGGTCGCGCAGTGCCCCGCTGGCCCTGGCGGCGGCGCGGCACAAGAAACTAACCACGGTGGTGCACTATGACGAACGCGGCGGTGCCTTTTATGCGCTGGGCGTCGCCCGCGCGAGCGGCATGCCCGCACTCTGGATCACCACATCCGGCAGCGCAGTGGCCAACGGTTTTCCCGCCGTGGTGGAAGCAGACGCCGCGCGCGTTCCTCTGATCCTGATCACTGCGGACCGCCCACCCGAGTTGCGCGATACCGGCGCGAACCAGACGATAAATCAAGTGGGAATCTTTGGGCGCTACGTGCGCTGGTTCGTTGACATGCCCTGTCCCACATCCGACATCCCGCCGGCCTATGTCCTGTCCACCGTGGATCACGCCGTGGCACGTGCGCGCGGGATGCCGGCTGGCCCCGTGCATGTGAACTGCATGTTTCGAGAACCGTTGCTGCCGGCGCCCGACGCTCGCCCGATCATCAGTGAATCGCTCGCAGCCTGGCAGAACGCGGACCGACCCTATCAGACGGGTGGGGCAGACGGTCTGACGGGGATCGGCCCCGCCCTGCGTGACGCGACGGCGACTTTGCGCAAGGCTCGGCGCGGCCTGATCGTCGTGGGCGAACTGACCAGTGACGCCGACCGCGCGGCCGTCTGCGCCCTGGCATACAAGTTGGCCTGGCCATTGTTGCCGGACATTACCTCCGGCTTGCGGTTGGGGGATTGCGACCCGGCGCGCGTATGTTATGCGGACGCCATTTTGGCTGATGCGAAGCAAGCAGACTTGCTGCGTCCCGATGCAATCCTGCATCTGGGTGGCGCACTGACCTCAAAGCGCCTCCAGCAGTTTCTGGCCGCCGCAGGAGCCCCCGTCTATGTTCGTCAGGATCCCGCGCGGCTCGATCCTGAACATCTTGTCACCACGCGCCTTCAGGCTGTCGTAGGGGATATCTGTCGCGCGCTGGTGTCGCGCATGCCACGCTCCGCGGCAAACGCATGGTCCGCGCGCTGGCTCCGTGCGAATGCGCGCGCCGAGCGGCGCCTGGACGTCGGCTTGGGCCGGATTGCTGCAATCTGTGAGCCGGCCGTGGCGCGCAGCGTGTCGCGCCTGATGCCTGCCGGTCACGGTCTCTATGCCGCCAGCAGCATGCCCATTCGCGACTTCAACCTGTTTGGTTCCACGGCTGGTCCGCAGCCACGCATCGCCGCGAACCGCGGCGCCAGTGGCATCGACGGCACCGTCGCCACGGCGGTCGGTTTTGCCGACGGGCTGCAGGCGCCGGTGACCGTTGTCCTCGGCGACCTGGCCTTGTTGCACGATCTGAACTCACTTGCGCTGGCTGCCCGCAGCCGCGTGCCACTCACCTTTGTGGTGATCAACAACAATGGCGGCGGCATCTTTTCGTTCCTGCCGGTGGCGCAACACCGCGACGTCTTTGAGACGTATTTTGGCACGCCGCACGGAATGAACTTTCAGAACGCGGCATTCCAGTTCGGGCTGGAGTATGCCCATCCGAAGACACAGGCTGAGTTTGAAACTGTTTACCAGCGCGCAACCCGTGGCAAATGCAGCGGCGTTATCGAAGTGACCACGGACCGCAATGCGAATGTGCGCCTGCATGCGGCGCTGCTGGCGCCAGCGCAACGGAGGTAAAGGACGTGACCATGCCCATGTCGCTGGCGGTGCTGCTGATCGTACTGGTCCTGCTGCCCCTCGTGGCGGTGGTGTTCTTTTTCAATCGGCTCGTGTTGCATCGCAACCGGGTGAACGAAGCGTGGAGTGGCGTGGACGTGCAACTGAAACGTCGGCACGATTTGATCCCGCAGCTAGTCGCTGTGGTCAAGGGGTATGCCGCGCATGAGCAGCAAGTTCTGGATGAGGTGACCCGCGTGCGGACGGAAGGGGCGGCCGCCAACACGGTCGCCACTTCCGAGAGCAGCGCCCAGCACTTGTCCCAAAGCCTGCGCCCCCTGCTGGCGCTGGCCGAGGCCTATCCGGAGTTGAAAGCGAATCAGACCTTTGGTGATTTGCACACGCAACTCGTTGCTGTGGAGGATGCGCTGCAGATGTCCCGCCGCTACTACAACGGTACGGTGCGGGACTTCAACAACGTCGTGGAGATGTTCCCGGGCAATCTCGTGGCCGGGCCCTTCGGATTTCAGGTGCGCCCCTTCTTTGAAATCGAAACAGCCACGGAGCGCCTGGCGCCACAGGTGGCACTGTCCGAGTCAGGCGCGGGCAACAATTCATCGGAGCAGAGATGAGGCGCATTCTCGGTTTCGGGCTGCTGGTCGGCTTCTTGGGGGTGGGCAGTTTCGCGCGGGCGGATGAGCGCATTGTCGAATTCCGCAGTGACATCCATGTGCACGCGGACAGCACGATGACGGTGACAGAGCGCATCACCGTCCAAGCCGAGAACAAGCAGATCAACCGCGGCATTTTTCGGGATTTCCCAACCCGCTATCGCGACCGCTACGGGAATCACCTCTCGGTCGGGTTTACGGTGAAGGATGTGCGGCGCGACGGGCAACCGGAGAACTACCGCGTCGAGAATCTATCCAACGGGCGACGCGTGCGGATCGGGCGCAAAGAGGTGCTGTTGTCGCCGGGTGTCTATACGTACGCGATCACATACGACACGAGTCGGCAGCTCGGTTTCTTCGAGAAGCATGACGAGCTCTACTGGAATGTGACCGGCACGGACTGGGCGTTTCCGATTGATACCGCGATTGCCGTGGTGACACTGCCGGCTGGCATTGCTGCCAACGCGATCCAGGTCGAGGGCTACACGGGACCGCAGGGGGCCAAGGGCGCGGATTTGCAAGCGGAGGTCGATGCGCAGGGGCGGGCACAGTTCGTGACGACGCGCCCGCTGGGCGAGCATGAGGGGCTGACCATTGTGGCGATGTGGCCGAAGGGGTTTGTCACGCAGCCGTCGCGCGGGGAGCGCGCGGAGTCCATTGTGCGGGACAACCCGACGCTGCGGTCTGCCCTGATCGGGTTTGGCCTGCTGCTCGGCTACTACATGATCAGCTGGTTCGCCGTGGGGCGCGATCCTGCGCGTGGCACGATCATTCCGAGATTCCTGCCACCGCAAGGTCTTTCGCCCGCGGCCGCGCGCTTCGTGATGCGCATGAAGTTTGACAACCACTGCTTCACGGCGGCCCTGATCAATCTCGCGGTGCGGCGCTGGGTGGATTTGCGCGAAACGAAAGGGGTGTACACGGTGTCGCGCGTCAAGGGGACGGGCGGCACGCTGTCCCCCGGCGAGGGCAAGGTCTTTGCGGCGCTGCTCGGGGCCCGCGAATCTCTGGCGCTCAAGCAGACGCATCACGCCACGATTGCCGCGGCGGTGGACGCCCTGCGGGTCTCACTGAAGGCCGAACACGCGAAGCAGAATTTTCGCACGAACGGCAAGTATCTGGCCGGGGGGATTGTGATCGCGGTGCTGACTTTGCTGGCTATCCTTGCGGATGCGCCCGAGGCCGGGTTTCTCGGTCTCTGGCTGTCGATGTGGTCTATTGGTGTCGTCGTGCTGCTGCGCGGTGCGGTGACGCAGTGGCGTGCGGTCCTGCACGGCCCGTCGCGGATCACGGGCACCATCGGGGCCTTGTTTTTCACTCTGTTCATGTTGCCCTTCCTGGCCGCCGAGGTCTTTGTCACCTACATGTTTGCCATGCAGACCTCGCTGGTTACTGCGCTCGTGCTGATTCTGATGGTGGTCGCGATCTGGATTTTTCATCAGCTGCTGAAAGCGCGCACAAGGGTGGGTCGCGTGCTGATGGATGAGGTTGAAGGTTTCAGGCGCTATCTGTCCGTCGCCGAGGAAGACCGCCTGGCGTCCCTGCATCCACCGGAAAAGACGCCAGAACTGTTTGAAGCGTATCTGCCCTACGCCCTTGCCCTCGGCGTGGAACAGCAGTGGGCGGAAAAGTTTTCCGCGGTGCTGGAGGCGGCGGGCAAGCAGGCCGACGATGGCGGGTATCAGCCGGTCTGGTATCACACGAGTTCGCACCGCGGCCTGGGGCCTGCGCTGCTGGCGGGTGCGGTGGGCGGCGCGCTGGCATCGGCCGTGGCATCATCGTCGACGGCACCCGGTTCCAGTTCGGGGGGCGGTGGTGGCGGTTCGTCCGGCGGCGGCGGTGTT
>JAQCIA010000062.1 GCA_027620105.1 Verrucomicrobiota bacterium
GGACTGCACCGCGAGCAGGTCCTCAAGCCGAGGCGGGGCGTAGAGGTCCACTTGGCGGCCGAGCGCGGCAAGATCGGAGTCGCTCAGCAGGTCCAGAGAGCTCTCCTCAGGCGTGGTGTTCACGGCAAAGGGGAGTTCGCCCACGCCATCGGAACGGACACCGGCGGCGGTGGCCAGCGGCGCCGGAAGTTGCACGCGGTAGAGGCCGGGGTGGCGCGTTTCCGGGAAGCGCAGGGTGAACTGGCGGCCCTGCGACGTCAGCGAGACGGGGCGGTTGGTCCCTGTCGGCGTGGCCACCGTCACCGGCGTATTGGGGTCAGGCGGCGTGTCCATGGCGACTTCGAGGGTCCACTCGATTCCCGGTTCGACGTTGGCGTTCACCACCATGGGCGCGGCAAGGAAGTACACCATCTCGTGGATGAGGGGCACGAAGCACTTCAGGGATGGCAGCGTGCTTTCGCGGCGGTCGAAGGCCGTGGCGGTGGTCAGCACATGCCCGCGTCCAAGCTGCCGGTCCACGAGCCAAGGCGCATCCGATTCGAACTGCGCGCCGACGCTGACGAGCGGCGTGGCGGCATCCGGCTTGAGCGTCCAGTACGCGGAGAAGAAACCGAGGGCGATGTCGGATTGGTCGCGCTGGCCGATCAGGCGCAGCGCGGGGTGTGTCAGCGAGGCCGCTTTCAGGCGCAGCGGGTCGGGCGGTGTGAGGCGTTCGCCCAGCGGCGCCGGCATGACTGGTTCGCCGGAGTCGGCCTGCCAAGCGTTGTAGAAGGCGGGCAATGCGCGCTGGCCGGGGGTCACGAGCAGGCCGCCGCCCTTCTTCACGAAGGCGCTCAGGCGGTCGGCCTCATCGGTGGGCAGGCGCGGCACATCGGCCAGGATGATCACGCGGAAGATCGAGAGGTCAGGAATCTTTTGCAGGCCGGACGCCTCCACGATTGTCGGGTCCACGAGGAAGCGCAGGGCGCTGTCGGCCTCAGACGGGTTCTGGCGGCTGTCCCGTCCGTCGGGAGTCAGCGCGGTGCGGACGAAGCTGGAGGCGCGGCGGAAGAAGAAGCGTTCGGAGGAAGCGCCTTCCACGAGCAGCACCGGCAGGCGATCAATGACGTGCGCGACCTGAACGAGCGCGTTATCGGACGGGAGGTCATCGTCCGCGACCAGGTCGGCGCGCAGGACGTGGTAGCCGGGTTGCGCGAAGGTATGCTCGAAGCGGAAGATCTCGGTGGCCTGCGGTAGCAGTTCCTTCATGATGGGGATGCGCTCCACGCGGTTGCTGCCCACGAACAGCTCGATGGCGGACGGCTGCATTGGCGCGCTGCCGGCATTGAAGATGCTGACGTCGATCTTCACCGGGCGATCGGTGCCGATGACGCGGCGGGAGAGCTGTAGAGAGGTGACCGCGGCATTGCGGAAGGCCGCGGGCGGCGAAAGCCGACGGATGACCAGGCGCGGCGGTGTGGGCAGGCTCGCGAACCCGGAGGCCACGAATTTCCAGCGCGCGTCGGCCCGGGTATCCCAGCCGGCGGCCTGGCCGTCGGTGAAGATCACGATCATCTTGGCTGCGTTGGGGCCATCCGCCAGTAGGGTCGACGCCAGGTTCACGGCCTCCGGCGCGGACATGCGGCCGCCGACGATGCGACAGGCGGGCCCGTCGAGGGCGCCGAGCAGTTCGCCGCGGTCCGATGTGGGGCGGAGGATGAGCGCTTCCGGCACCGCGCCGCCGAGCACGATGGCGAAGGCGTCGCCGGGGCGCGCAGCCCGGATCAGGGTGCGCGCCTCCGCCACGGCCTGTTGAAACGCGGTGCGGTCGGCGGTCTGGAGGCTCATGGACATGGAGGCGTCGAGCACGATCACCACGTCGCGCCCGCCGCCGGCGGTGAGCCAATGCCGGGCCTGGATCCAGCGCTCCAGCACGGCGAAGGCGATCCCGAGTGTGGCGAGGATGGCGGCGGCACGCAGCAGCCGACGGCGCAGGGATTGGTTGCTCCACAGGACGGTGGCCATGCCGGTGAGCGCGACGGCGATCAGGATGGCCGGCACGATGACGGCCCACGGAATGGCGGAGGCACTGGGCAGGAACGGTCGCGCCATGGCCAGGGCGATCAGTGCCAGAGAGAGGCAGCGCAGGCAGAGCAGGATCATCTCCTCCATCTGCAGGCGCCGTCTGCGCGTGATCAGGGCCGCGCGCAAAAACTGCATCGCCCCCCAGTTGATCACCCGCGGTTTATTGCGGTTCAATAGGTGGATGATGATAGGGATGGCGATCGCCACCAGCCCCAGCAACATGGACCACTTAAGAAACGTCATGGCGTGTACCGGCTCCTCACTTGATCAGACTCCGGCGGTAGGCCAGATGCCCGGCCAGCGCCACATCGAACTCCTGCCGGGTTGAAAAGGGCACGTAGTCCGCGCGCATTTCGCCGCAGCCTTTGGAAATGGTATCGGTGAAATCGCGGACGGCCTGCAGATACGCGGCCCGCAGCGCGACCGGGTCCGCCTCCATGTGCGCGCCCTCGTGCTCGAGATCGCGGAACTGGCTCCAGCGGTCAAACGGGAAGGTGACTTCCTCCTCGGCCATGACGTGCATGACGATCACGTCGTGTTTGCGATGGCGGAAGTGGTGCAGAGCGCGGACGATGGCCTCGGCGTTGTCGAAGAGGTCGGAGATGATGATGACGAGGCCGCGGCGCGGGATGCGTTCGGCGATGTCGTCGAAGACGGGGGCGAGCGCGCTTTCCGCGCCGGGGGCGGTGCCGTGCAGTTCGCGGAGGATGAGGCGCAGGTGGTCGGGGCGGCTGCGGCAGGGAATGTAGCGGCGGATGCCCTTGTCGAAGGTGACCAGGCCGACGGCGTCCTGCTGGTTGAGGAGCAGTCGCGCCATGGAAGCGGCCAGGAAGCGGGCGTAGGCGAACTTCGTGAGCGGCGCGCCGCGGTGCTGGCTGGCGCGCTCGCCGCCGTAAGCCATTGAACCTGACGCGTCCAGGAGGATCGTGGCCCGGAGGTTGGTTTCCTCGATGTAGCGCTTGATATAGTAGCGGTCCGAGCGGCCGAGCACGCGCCAGTCGAGGTCGCGCAGGTCGTCCCCCGGCGTGTACTCGCGGTGCTCGGCGAACTCGACGGAAAAGCCGTGATAGGGGCTGCGGTGGCGGCCGGAGATGAACCCGGCCACCTGCCCGCGCGCCAGGACCTCGATCCGGTTGATCTTGGCCATGGCCTCCGGGTCGAGCAGCTCCAGGTACGCCGGCATGCCGGGCGATGTGGGGGCGGTGGTGTTAGGAGACATGGTTCGGAGTCCGTCTTCCGTATTCAGTTATCAGTCATTCCGTTAGCCGCGTCATGTCTGCGGTCCATTCGAAGGGACGGACTCCTTCCCGCCTGGAAGCCCCTGGCCATCCCGCCCAACTGAACACTGAATACTGTTCACTGTTCACAGCCCTTCACGTCAGCCGCTGTTCGGCCACGGCCGGGAGGGATTCGAGCAGGCGGGTGACGATCTGGTCCGTGGTGATGCCGGCGGCTTCGGCGTTGAAGGTCGGCACGAGGCGGTGGCGCAGCACCGCCAGGGCCACCCGGCGCACATCCTCCGTGGTGGCGTGGTAGCGGCCGTGCAGGATGGCGCTGGCCTTGGCCGCCATCATCAGGTTGATCGTCGCACGCGGGCCGGCGCCCCAGTGCACGAGCTCGCGGATGAAGTCCGGCGCCGCGGCGTCGGGACGCGTGGCGCGCACGAGGTTGCCGGCGTAGGCGAAGACATGATCGGCGGCCGGGACGCGCCGCACCATCTGCTGAAGGTGCAGGATGTTCGCGCCGGTCAGGACAGGGCTCAGCTGCGCCTCGTACGTGCTGGCCACGCGCTTGGCGATCTCGATTTCCTCCGCGGCGCTGGGGTAGCCCACCTTGATCATGAAGATGAACCGGTCCAACTGCGCCTCGGGCAGCGGGTAGGTGCCCTCCTGCTCGATCGGATTCTGCGTGGCGAGCACGAAGAACGGGTCGGGCAGCTTGTGGGTGGCGTCGCCGACCGTCACCTGCCGCTCCTGCATCGCCTCCAGCAGCGCCGCCTGCGTCTTCGGCGGCGTGCGGTTGATCTCGTCCGCCAGCAGCATGTTGGTGAACAACGGGCCGTGCACAAAGCGGAAGATGCGCTTGCCGGTGGTGCGGTCCTCCTCGAGCACCTCGGTGCCGGTGATGTCCGCGGGCATCAGATCGGGCGTGAACTGCACGCGCTTGAAGTTCAGGTCCAGCACGCGGGCGATGGTGCTGACGAGCAGCGTCTTGGCCAGCCCCGGTACGCCCACGAGCAAGGCGTGCCCCCGGCAGAAGATCGCGATCAGCACCTGCTCGATCACGTCCGCCTGGCCCACGATGGCGTGGCCAAGCTGGTCCACCATGGATTGGTAGGCGCTGTTCAGCACCTTCACCGTCTCAATATCGTCCTCGGGGCGTTCCTGCTTGCGGTCGGGTGCCGTTGCGGTCGTCATGCCTTCATCCTCCTGTCGTTGGTTAAATCCATCGCTATATGCGCAGAAGGCGTGCCACGACGTGCGGGATTTTGAACTAGACGTAACTAGTTTGACTGACGATGGTTACAACTTCCTTCCAGCGCGGGTGGCAGATCTGGGTGCGTACGGCGGTATGCAATTATTGCCCCCTTGTGCATACGAGAGAATGCGCCAATCGGGATTTCGTGGGTCGGCGGCGGCCGCTGTCTGCCAGGGATATTTCATCTGGCGGGCAAAGGATGAATGCCTGAACGGGTGATTGGGGAAATGACTGGACATGTTCGCCGCGCCCTGTTACACCGGCGAGCATGAAACGACACGAGTCCGCCCGCGAGCCGGAGATCCTCAAGCGTGTGACGGTGCGGCTGCTTGACGAGCAGGAGCGGCTGCGGTTCGACACCTTGCTTGAGCAGAAGCATTACCTGTGCAGCGCGCGCATGGTTGGCCGGACCTTGCGCTATGTGGCCGAACTCGATGGGGAATGGGTCGCCCTGGCCTGTTTCAGTGCGGCGGCGCTGCATCTGAAGGCCCGCGAGCAGTGGATCGGATGGACGCCGCGGCAACGCGCGCGGCGGCTTGGATTTGTGGTCAATAACAGCCGCTACCTCGTGCTGCCGGAACGTGAGCGGCTGCCGAACTTGGCCTCGCGAGCGCTGGGGCTATGCCTGCGACGGCTGTCGCGCGACTGGCAGACGCGCTGGGAACACCCGGTGCTGGCCGTCGAGAGCTTTGTTGACGAGACGCGCTTCCGGGGCGTGTGTTACCGCGCGTGCGGCTTTGAGGCGGTCGGGCCTACGGCTGGCTTCAAACGGGCAAGTCGTGACTTCTACCACGAACACGGAGAACCGAAGCAGTTGTACCTCAAGGAACTGCAACCCGCCGCTCGCGCCTTGTTACGTCGCGGTCGGTGGCCGGAAGCACTGGTCGCGCACGAGGAACGGATCGCCGGGCCATGTCCCTGGCGTGCTCCTGATCTGGAAGCGTTGCTTGATCGGTTTCGCCTGTTGCGCGACGGTCGCAGCGGCCATGGGCTGCGCCACCGCCAACCGTTTGTATTGGCCTGTCGCGGTGTTGATGGGCGCAGGCGGATACCAGGCGATTGAGGACACGTGTCGAAAGTTTACCTCGCGTCAGTTGCGCGCACTGGGTTGCCAGCGCAACCGCGATGACGTCTATGCGCCACCGAGCGACTCGACGCTGTTTCGCGTGCTGAGCAAAGTCGATACGCATCAGTTCGATCGTATCATCGGTGATTGGCTGCTGGAACAGGAACTGTCCGTGGTCGCGCGGTTGGCCGTCGACGGCAAGGCGTTGCGCGGCAGCGCACGGACCGACGGCAAACCGCTTCAACTGCTTTCGGCCGTGACGCATCGGTTGCGGCTGACATTGGCGCAGGTTCCGATCGAGGATAAGAGCAACGAGATCCCCGCCTTTCCAAGACTGTTACGCGATTTACCGAAGGCTGACTACGCCTTGATCACAGCCGATGCCATGCATTGCCAGCAGGAAAGCGCACGGGTGACAACTCAGGAACGGGGTTGGGATTACCTGTTCGGACTCAAAGGCAACCAGGGTGGCGTGCTCGATCGCGCCGAACGCCTGCTGCAAAAGCAGGCTTTCCCCCCCTGATGAGGCGGTGTCCTGGGAGAAGGATCATTGGCGGCTCGAGCGCCGCCGCCTGGCGCGCGTGGCGGTGACCCCGGAGGAAATCGGGCTCTGCGGTTGCTGGCAAGTGATCGCGGTCCGGCGTGAGCGCGAGGAACTCGATCCCCGCGCCGAAGGACCCAGCGACGAGATCGGCTATTACGCCACGAGCATCGCACCGCGGGAAATGACCGATGCCGAACTGCTCGACGTGATCCGGGGTCACTGGTCGGCGATCGAAAACGGCGTGCATCATCGGCGCGATGTCAGCTTCGGCGAGGATGCGTGTCGTGTCGCACAACGTTCGGCGGCGCACGCCTTGGCGACGCTACGCAATCTCGCGATCGGCCTGTATGAGATCGAGTGTTCGCGCGACCGCATGGATGCCAATGGCTGTAAATCCTGGTGTCGCCGCATGACCGTGGCGGCGGCGCTCAAACTGTTGCGCACATAATCATGCCGCGCGCCTCACATCCGGCACGGACCACCGTATGTTCCAAATGGGTCGGCCTGCACTGCCGCATCACCCGGGCGCTACCCACTCCAAGCTTTGCACGGATAGCTCGTGACCACGGCGGGGGGCTTCGGCGCCGGCGTGCTTGACGATCCGGCGCGCCGTAATCCCCCGACCGAAAACCAGTTGCCGCCGCGGCAACCCGCCCCAGTTTCGCCCCGCCAGATGAAATGGCCCTGGCTGTCTGCGAGCTTCTGACGAAGCGGGGTTGACCGTGGCGGGAAGCGCCCTTAGCATGCGCGGCATGTCGACGTCACCAGACCCGCTTGCGCGCACCATGATCCTCTCGAAGGGTGGGCGGCCGACCGCCCTGCGGTTCCAGAAGTATAAGCTGCTGGTCGTCAGCGGTCCGCGGCAGGGGGAAGCGGTGGTGATCGACCGCGAGGTGTTCACGATCGGCGCCGGGAGCGACAGCGGTTTCGTGGTGGAGGATCCGGCGGTGTCGCGCCGCCATTGCGAGATTCAGGTGGGGCCGGAGGGAGTCATGATCCGCGACCTCGACAGCACGAATGGCACCACGATGCACGGGGTCCGCATCTGCCAGGCGTATTTGACGGAGGGCGCGGAGTTCCAAGTGGGCTCGACACGGCTGGTCTTCTGTCCGCTGCAGGAAACTGTGGTGCACCCGCTGAGCCGGCGAGAATCCTTTGGCCGCCTGCTGGGGCAGAGCGTGGGCATGCGCCGGTTGTTTCACCTGGCAGAGACCTTCGCCGCGTCGGATGCCCCGATCCTGATTGAAGGCGAGACCGGCACGGGCAAGGAGTTGCTGGCCGAAGCGATCCATGCGCACAGCCCGCGGCGCCAGCGCCCTTTCGTGGTGATCGACTGTGGGACGCTGGCGAAAGGCATGGTGGAGAGCGAGCTGTTCGGCCACGTCAAGGGGGCCTTCACGGGGGCTGCCGACGCGCGTCTGGGGGCGTTCGAGACGGCGGCCGGCGGCACGGTTTTTCTCGATGAGATTGGCGAGTGCGATCCGGAACTGCAGCCGAAGCTGTTGCGCGTGCTGGAGAAGAAGGAAGTGCGGCGCGTGGGATCGAACCAGGTGCGGTCCATCGACGTGCGCATTCTGGCGGCGACGAACCGCAAACTCGAAGCGGAGGTGAAGGCCGGCCGGTTCCGCGAAGATCTTTACTACCGGCTGGCCGGTGTGCGCCTGGAACTGCCGGCCCTGCGTCGGCGCCGCGATGATCTGCCGCTGTTGACGCGACACTTCCTCAAGGATCTGGCGGGGGTGGATGCCGAAGTCGCGGTCGACGGCCTGGCGGGGGCGCTGGAGCTGTTCAGCCACTACGAGTGGCCGGGCAATGTGCGCGAATTGCGCAACGTGATCCAGATGGCGGTGCATGGCCAGCAGGGCAAATTGGATCTCGGGGCGTGCCTGTACCTCGCTCGCATCCGCGAGTCGCAGGCGGCGGCCGAACCCGTGTTTGCGGGGACCGCGCCGTTCAAGGATGCCAAGGGGCGGCTGGTGGAGCAGTTCGAGCGCGAGTATGTCGAGGCGTTGCTGGCGCGCCACGCGGGGAACGTTTCGCGTGCCGCCCGCGAGGCGCAGATCGAGCGCGCTTACCTGCAGCGGCTGATTCGCAAGCACGGGCTGAAGGACCAGTCCTAGTTTTCCGGCGGGGGCGCGCCCCAAAGGTTCAGGTAGGCATCGAGCGGCCCGTGCAGGGGCGTGCGGGCATGCAACCACCGGATCGGGGCATAGAAGGATTCGGCGCGGCTTATGGCGGCGACGGATGGCAGGCGCCCGTCGGTTATGGCGCGGTACACGGGGCCCATGCTCAAGGGGTAGAGCAGGACCAGCAACAGGGCGAGAACGACGGCGGCCGCGGCGCGCCGCTTGCGTTGCCGGTGGGCGATCCGATCCAGGAGTGCCTGCGCATCCCCGCACGTAATCTGATGATGCTTAAGAATCAGCCGGCCGATGTGGGTGGCCTGCGAGATCCGACCCGCCGCCAGCGCCTGTTCGGCGTCGCCGAGGAGGCGCCGGACGTGGTGGTGCGCCTCCGAGGCCTGGCGCTCCAAGACATCCATGGGCGACGGACCCGTGGTGATGGCGCGGGCCTCGCGGCACAGCGCGAGACAGCGCTCGTAGTCCTGCGCCGCGAGGGCGGCGGAGGCGGCCGCGCGCAGCCGCTCCAGTTGCGTTTCGGCCGCCGCCAGCGCCTGGGTGATCGTATCGATGTCGGCGGTGGAGCGCGCCAACTCGTCCGCGAACGCGGAGGTTGCGGACGAGCCGGTGGCGGTGAATAGCGACTGCAGTTCCGGGTGCTGCGCTTCGACGCGCGTCAGACGCAGCCGGCCCTCGCGGGCTTTTTCGACCGCCGCGCGGGCGTCGTGCAGCCGGTGCTCCCCCAGCAACGCCCGCGCGCGGTTGCCCTCCTGGCAGACGGCCACGATGTCGCGCTCGGCCAGGCGCCACGGGATCTCACGGCGCAGGTCGTCGAACTCATCGCTCTCGGCTAGAAGGTCGTACTCGTTCAGGCGTTCGCGCGCGACTTCGTACTGCTCCTGTTGCATGGCGGCCGTAATGGCTTGGCCGACCACCTCCTTGCG
>JAQCIA010000063.1 GCA_027620105.1 Verrucomicrobiota bacterium
CGGGAGAAACGGCATGTGCCAACCCCGGGAATTCGTACACTCGTGGATCCGAATTGGCGTCATACTCCTCAAGGTTGGTTCGCCCGTCATTGTCGATGTCGTCCCGGCTGTCGTCGGTGTCCAAGTCCAAGCCATGCGCAGTTTCCCACCAATCCGGCATGCCATCTCCATCGGAATCAACTGCGCGACCCGCAGTGTCCAACCTAAAGACCGGTGAGGCCTCGGAATGCTCTCCGGTCACATCGTTGACTGACGGGTTCATCCCTAGGTCGTACTCCTCAAGATTGGACAATCCGTCGTGGTCGAAATCGACGTCGGCGTCATGAATGTTGATTTGCAAACCGTACTTGAATTCCCACCAGTCGGGCATATTGTCGCTGTCTGAATCAGCGCCCGGCGAAAAAGGATACCCACCCGTTGCAAGGGTAAAAACAGGCGAGATTCCGGACCACGTCGAGGCCAGATCGCTCACGTTTGGATTCGAACCCGCGTTGTACTCCTCGATGTTTCCCCAGCCATCCCGGTCAGGATCCAGCGCTGAGTCATTCACATCGTTTATAAGTCCATGCAGGTTTTCCCACCAATCAGGCATCCCGTCGCTGTCCGTGTCTGTCCGATGCACCGCCGTATCAAGCGTGAAACTTCCTGATAACGCGGTCCCTGCACCCATCCAGTCCCTCACGTGCGGATTCGAACCTGCGTCGTACTCTTGGAGGTTCGTCCGGGTGTCGCCGTCCGGATCGTCACCGGCATCGTCTACGAGGTGATCTAAGGCGTTTGCGATTTCCCATGCGTCAAGCATGCCGTCGTTGTCGGTATCCACTCGCGCCATCCGCGTATCAAGCGTAAAGGCCCCGGATTGGGCTTCAGGGAGGGACGCGCTAGTCGTGACGGCTAACCCTATCAGCAGGGAAGCCGTTGCGATCAAAACACCAACGCTATACCCGTCCTTGCGCACCCAAACCTCCTCCGGATTCCCCCGGACTCAAGGTGCGCGCCGGACAACCCGGAATCCAATGTCTGGACGATAGTCGAGTGCGCTTGGAAGGGAGTAGTTGCCTGTATAGGTGCTTGTAGCATCAACAGCGGGTGGACGGCTGTCCCGGTAGTAGCACATTAAGCTAGCTTGAGGTGTATAGTAGTCGGTGGAGGAGGAAAAAACTTCGTTGACACCACTATAGCAACCGCCACCTCGAATGATCCGGTTATTTGCTCCAGAAAGCAGGTTGATATTGTCCGTCAATGACTCAACTTGGGGATAACTTTCGACACTCACGATCCACTTGCTGCGGCACCATTCGTTTGCATTTCCGCTCATGTCGTACAAAGCATAAGCATTGGCCATATCAGGCCCGATGGGAGTTTGGTTGCCTCTATAATAACCCACTGGCGCCGTGGTTCCGTATGGGAAACGGTCTTGCGCCCAGTCCAGTCCAGGGACTCCAAACTGGATCCAGGCGTCCCATGGATCGGCGCTTGAGTAGTAGTTGCAGAATCCGCCACCTAGTGAGTTTCCCCACGGATATACCTGATGCGTTTCACCATCTTCATTATCGGAACCGCGTGCCGCCTTCTCCCACTCAGCGTCGGTAGGGAGATCGTACCCGAAATGCTGGGCAAATGCTAAGGCACCATACCAGCTCACGCGGACAGGGAAATTTGATTTTCCGGGGGCATATTCAAAGCTGGTGATATTCCAAACAACGTCACGCAATGCATCAAGTTTAATCAACGTGGCTCCCCCTGGGACGCCGACATACTTTCCGGAATTCGCATACACGCTGACTGACCCCACCCTCGTGATCTCGCCAGCAGCCAGGGCGATATTCAGATACTCCACGTATTGTGCGGCGGTAATCTCGTACTTGGAAAGCCAATACGACCAAGGGATGTTGACGTGGCGTGAAGGGCCAATCCCCTCGGGGCCACCGTCCTGCCCCATTAGAAAACCCCCGGCTGGTATTTCGTGGCTCCACTGGAGCCCAGGCAAACTCTTGCCATCATTGGCGATAACCTTTACGCGCATCACGTCGGAATACTCACCATTCCAGTCCACGCCTGAGTCCCACACAATGTGTTTTGAGATACCCGTGGACACATTATTGCCGTAATCGCCGGAAAAACTGCTTGCCGGAATCGCGTAGGTTTGTCCGGCATTGTTTGAAACCTCGACGTTAATCTTCAGCAGGTCGCCCTCCGCGTCGGACACGTCGTAAAAAATGTCTACGAGCTTCGTGGCGACCCGCTGTGATGCTACTACATTTGTGACCACTGGCACTGTCGCCGACGCGATCAACACCAACCCAAACTCGATGCCAAGTGCGACGAGCAACTTTCGCTTTCTCATGGGCTATCTCCTTCTCTGCGTATTTCGCCAATCACGCGGACTGCCTGCTCGGTCAAGAAGGGAGTCAGCCAAGCTGTTTCCGTAAGACGCTTCAAGAGGGCGGCAGGATCGTTGTGATCTTTTCGGGCTTCAAGCAACAAAGCTGTTTGGATGCGATAGGTAAGCGGTTGGACAGATACCCATGACGGCACAGATGCCAAATCAATCGCCCCGTTAGGATTCGCAGCCGCGAGGATTTGAACGACATTCGTGGCTAGATCCAGAAAAGGTGTTCCTGTCGGAAGCTTGCCGATTTCGGAGTTCGGAGCGACCAAAGCAACCGTGTTATTGCTTGCCACGTGTATCAGCGCCATCCCTGCGGTGCTTCCGGACGAGACTGTGAGCGGAAGCAGGTTGGTTGAAATTACGGGAAGGCGAACCAAATCGCGATCACTGGCCAGTTCAATGGCGGTATAAGGCAGCGATTCGCCATTCGTCACCTTGACTAACGTCAGCGACTGGGCGCCGGCCAGGAGATTCTGTGCGGTCACGACGTAAAGCTGTGACGCCGACTGGATGCAGACACCGACCCCCTCGCCGCGGTCGGATGTGACCCAAACAAGACTGCTTCCGAAATCAGGGGCCTTACGCTGAGCTTCCATCACGGCTTGAGATTCGGCATTCGCTGAAGCCGCTCTGATCGCATCACCCGGACAACCGCAATGCGGGCACATGACAGCTCGTGGCGACGCCAGTTGCTCGCAGTCCGGGCAAGGGATAAGTTCAGCGGCTTGGGCGAAACAGCCCAGAATGGCCAATGTCAGAATGGCTGCTGCCCTGCGCATAGTCCCTCCCGGTTGCTGCCAACGCCCCCATGTATAGTCCCTTTCATCTTCCTTTGCAAGCTGTCGGGAGCCTCTGAAAATCTCCCCCATGCCTAATCCTTGAACGCGCCTCGGCACTCAACCAAGCGGCTAGCCCAGGAGGCCCGTACGGGCAAAAAGTTTTGGCTCCAGTTCGACGGACCAGTTGTCGTAGACGCGCAGGGGGGCCACGGGAGGAGGGCCTGGGAAGCTCGCCTGGCTGCGCGCGGTGGGCTGGCGAGGCCACGATTCACCATGCGCAGGCTTCGACGCCACCGCCATGACTGCCGGATGCCCTGCTGGATGCCCTACAGGACGCCGTAGAGCGTCTCGTTGACCGCAGAATGCCCGAGCGCCATCATCGCGCGACCTAGGCGCCGCCATGCTTCAAAGGGCTTTCCATGTTACGTGTTTGTAACTGGTTTGCAGGTACTAACACGGCGCAAGACGTTCTAAGGTGTCACAAGCACCATGCGAGTTTGCTAGGGAATGCCTGTTTTGCTAAGGAAGCGAGGGTTTTTCGGCGCATTAGCCGCAGCACGCTCCCATCCACGATTCTCATCCGCACACACGCCATCAGCTT
Organism: Verrucomicrobiota bacterium; assembly: GCA_027620105.1. Lineage (GTDB taxonomy): Bacteria > Verrucomicrobiota > Kiritimatiellia > UBA8416 > JAIOPI01 > JAIOPI01. The sequence goes on from JAQCIA010000063.1 coordinate 3,773, forward strand.
GTCGTGCGGAATCGAGTCGAAGTAGCCTGAGAGGTCCGCGTCATAGACTTCGCTTTTCCCGTCTTTCAGGTGCCTTTGGATCGCTTGAATGGCATCCTGCGCCGACCGCCCCGGCCGGTAGCCGTAGGAGCAGTCGTTGAAGTCCGCCTCAAATATCGGTTCGATAATGAGTTTGACCGCCGTTTGGACGACCCGGTCCCTGATGACCGGAATGCCCAACGGACGCAGTTTGCCGTTCTCCTTCTCCAGATACACCCGGCGCACGGGCTGGGCTTTGTAGGTCTTCGCTTTCAGCTCCTGTCCCAGCTCTTCCAAAAAGCGTTCAACCCCGCCTTCTTGCTGTTCAATCTGCTCGAACGTCACGCCATCCACGCCAGGGGCGCCGTTGTTACGGCGGGCCAGTTTCCAAGCCCACCCCACCGTGTCCGGATGACTGATCAGACTGTACAGGCTGTAAAACCGGAACTGCTTTTCCTGTTTGGCCTTCTCGCTTAGCTTCTGTCTCCACGCAACGAGTTTCGGCGGCATTCCGGGTTCGGTTCTCACCGGTTCCCAGTCCACCACATTTCCTGTCGTAGATGCTTCCATCAATCAGCCCTTTGCGCTTCTGACTCAGCCCTTCTCATGCAGAGGCCCTTCGCTCCACGATCATTACTCGCTTCATCGCTACTACGGCCTCCTCCGACGCCCCCCGGTGTTGCCCGGTGGGCCTCCCAAGTTCCTGACAGAACTTTCTGGGCGCGCGATCCCTCTTGACCCCGACGTGTGCCCCCCGTCTTTGTACCGTTCGCTTCCGGGTGGCTGCTGGTTTCAGAATATCCGACATCTTGTCCACACGCATTGGTGTAACGAGGCTTAGGTAAGGGTTCACTTTCGTTATGGCTCGCCCGTTCGCAGGCACAGAGCTTCATCCGGTTGCGGTCCCAGATGTCCATGCCGCTACTCATGTGACGGTCAATTCATGAGACAAACACCTTTCAGTTTGCAAGTTCTGCCAAGCTTCGCTTGGCGCACCGGCTTTCACGGATAGCACTGATGGGGAAAGGGTTATGCGTCATCGCAGGAATCTCCCCATCCGTGTCATCCGTGTAATCCGTGGTTGACTCTGGGTTGCGGGCACAGCCCACTTTGGCCGAAGCGGCGTGAAGGCGTCAACATGCCCGGGAGCATGGATCCGTGACAGACATCCCTCACCACGAGCACTCAGGCGTTCGCGCAGGCCATCACCGGTTCCGTGTCGTAAGGCGTCGGGCGAGCTCGGCAGGCTCACCTACATCCGCATCCTGATGCCCGCGGGCGACTGGATCGCCAACGGCTTCTGCCAGAATGTTTAGCCCACAATGTTCTCACCTGCCCGGTGAGTGCGCGCCGTTTTGTGATTTTTAAAAAATGGCTGCGCCATCACGTTCAAAAATGGCGCCTTTGGGACTGGCTCTACATACTAGCCCGCCTGGCAAAGCTCGTAGGTCTGGCGCAGGGCTTGGATGGGGTCGCCCTTGGGTTTGAATTCATGCCCCACGTAAAAGGCATAATCCGCCTTGGCGATCGCCCGGCAGATGCCGCGGTAGTTGAGTTCCTGGTCGTCGTCTATGTCGTTGCGCCCCGGGTTGCCGGCGGTATGGAAGTGGCCGATCCACTTGAGATTATCGCGGAGGGTGCGGATGATGTCCCCCTCCATGATCTGCATGTGGTAGATGTCGAAGAGGAGCTTGACGTTTGGGCTGTTGACGCGCTTGACGACCTCCAGCCCCCAGGCGCTGCGGTCGCACTGGTAGCCGGCGTGGTCCACCTTCGAGTTCAGCAGTTCCATGTTGAGGTTGACGCCGGCCTTTTCGGCCAGCGGCGCGGATTTTTTCAGGCTCTCGACGGTGGCGGCGATGGCGTCCTCCTCGCTTTGGCCCGGGTTACGGTTGCCGGAAAAGCAAATCAGCCCGCGGATCCCGCGCTCCTTGGCGATGGCGATGCTTTCCTTGAGCTCGCCGGCGATGCGCGCGTGGTTCTCGCGGCGGTTGAGGCCATCGGGCAGCGTCCCGTGTCCGCACATACTGGCGATGGCCAGTCCGTGCTTCTTCGCCAGCTGGCAGACCTCGTCGAAGTTCGCCTCGCGCCCCCACATCTCGACCGCCGGGTAGCCGATGCGCCGCGCCTCGGCGAAGAACTTGTCCATGGGATAATCCACGGGCTTGATCATCGGATAACAGACGGATTGCTGGATAGGTTTCATGGGATCTCCATTTTTAAGTGGAAGGGGTTTGTGGAGGGAGGCTGTGTCACTTCGCCCAGTCGAAGAGGATGCCCATGGTTTCGCCGCGCTTGGTGTTGGCGGTTTCGTAGGCCTTGGCGCAATCCGCGGGGGCGAAGGTGTGGGTGTTGATGCCGTCGAGTCCGAAGCGGCGGCTGCGGATGAGGTCGAAGAAAAGGCGGATGATCCGCGAGGAATTCCAGTCCGGCTCCTCGTGGGAGTCGTGCGCGGCCACGATCGTGAGGCCCTTGCCCATCACGGCGTGGGAAAGGCGCTGTTGGGAGGGCGTGCCGGTGTCGCCCAAGATCACCACCCGCGCCTTGCGCCCAGCCAAGGCCAGCGCGTGGACGAAAACATTTTCGTTGCCGGTGGTGTCCATGATCAGGGCTGGATCGGCTCCGCCGAAGGCGGCCTTGACCTCGGCGGCGGCGGCCTCGATGCCCGAGGCGACCGTGGCGGTGGCGCCCCCGCGTCGTGCCAGCTCCAAGCGCATGGCCACCGAGTCCACAACGACGATCTTCTCCAACCCGGCGGCGAACGCCCAGCGCACTGACATCTGCCCGATGGGGCCGGCGCCGATGATCAGGATGCCGTCGCCGATCCGGTAATCCGCGGCGCGCACCGCCATGGCGCAGATCTTGGCGAGGGCAAACCAGGCGGCCTCCGTCGACTTCACCTCAGCGGGCACCAGGAAGCACTGGTCGACGTTGGCGATGTGGTGGGAAGCGTGCCCGTGCCGGGTGACCACGCGGTCGCCCACCTTCAGTCCGGCCGCCTTCGGACCGACCTTCTCGACCTCGCCCATCACGGCGTAGCCCGGGTAGAAAGGATATTTCACCCAGTTGTCCCAGCCCGTGCCGGGCTCGAACAGGCGGTTGAAGACGATGTTCTCGGTCCCGGTGCTCATGAGCGAGCAGAGGGAGCGGATCTGGACCTGAGCGTCACCCAGCGGGGGGAGCTCGAATTTTTCAAAGATCAGCTGTTGCTTTCCGGTGAAGACAATTCGTTGTGGCATAATCATTGGGGTGAAAGGTTGCGGCCATCGTATCGCCCGCACCTGACTCCACCAGTGCAACTAGTGAAATGGAAGGCAGAATAATTCATATGCGCTATACTAATTCTCAATTTATTCGATATATGCATATTGTCAAGTGATTTGTTGAACTGATAAGGATGAAGTGGGGTCGTATTTAGACATACGACATTCATGCCTTGCTGTCCTTCCCGGTCAGAATCCGCAACGCGCGTTGGGCTGTCCGTTGCAACGCCTTGTCGGTCTTCAGGCGCGTGTCCAGTCGCGTCACAGCCTTGCTGACGGCCAGGGCGTTCATGCCGCACTCCTCGCCGAGTTCCCGCAGCGTCATCCCGCCCTGCTTCAGGGAATCCTCGATCTGCCTGCGGTATTCGGCCGTGGCATCTTGCCGGCGACGGCCACCCGCGCCCAGATCGCCTCGCGCGTCAACCAGTCCGGCGCCTCCGCGTAGGCCGGGTACGAACTCCACCGGTGGCCGCGCAGCACGGCCAGACGATCCCGGATCTGAGACTGCTATTTGTCTATTGTCTAATTACGACCCTAATGGCCCTTGAAAGGAACGAGCCCCTTTTTTCGATCACGGGGTTGTTACCGGCCGGCATGGCATACAGCTCGTCGAAGCTCCCCCGCCGCCGCCGATCATGACGGGCAGCGTGCTGATCGTGCGGTGAGGCGGCGGGCGGAGCGTCGCCGCTTCCTCGGGCAGCGGGCGGCCTTGCAGTATTCCGGTTAGCGTCGGGCGCGCCCCTCACCCGCCGCCGCGAATAACCTCCACGGATGGCGTCTGCCCGCATCCGATAAATTACCATCCATTCCTGCCATGGGGATTTTCCAGGAACAGAATTGACATCGCTGTTCCCATCATGGACCATCGGTTGGGGCCTGAAGCTTGCCTCAGCCGGGGGTGCCCTGTCGGAAAAGCAACCGCCGGTGTCGCAAATGCAGCTCCAGTAGTGCATTCGCGACAGGTATGTCTAAAGTACAGTGGTTGGCCCTTGACTCAGGGTATACAATCCTTGTATACTTTGGAGCGAGAGTAGAGGAGGGTCCATGAGCACGTCCACAGTGAATATTGCATTTCAGACAGAACTCCTTCGCGAGATTGACGAGGTCGCCAGCAAGGAGTCGCGGAGTCGGTCAGAGTTTCTCCGTGAGGCGGCGCGCGCGTACATTCAACGCAAACGCCGCTGGGCTGGGATTTTCTCCATGGGCCGCGCCATTGCCGAGACCAGAAGGCTTGCCCCCGAGGACGTATCGAGAGAGATCAGGGCGTACCGCAAGCGTAAGGCAACGCGCGGATGATCCAGCGGATTGTCTTGGACTCCAATGTCATTATTTCCGGGTTCCTCTTCGGCGGACGACCGGCGCGCCTTCTGGAGCACGCGATGACGGGATCGGTGCAGTGCTTCACGTCCCTGCCGATACTTGATGAAGTCCGGGAAGTTCTCCAACGCGCGAAGTTTGGCCTGTCATCAGATCAGGCTCTCAGCCTGATCGAGGAACTGCACGACTTGTGCGAGGTTGTGACTCCCAAGGAACGAGTCCGTGCTGTACCTGCGGACGCAGATGACAACGCCGTCCTAGAGTGTGCGTTGGCTGCCAACGCAGGCCTCGTCGTCTCCGGCGATTCGCATCTGCTGGATCTGCGTGAGTGGAGACGCATTCGCATCGTGTCGCCAGCCGCGGCCCTGAGGGAAATCGAAGGCCAACAAAACGCTGGTGGCTAGCTTCGGCCCGCGGCGGGCCTCGCAGCCACAGCGTTGGCGTTCGCATGAGAGGCAGATATGAATGCTACCAATATGTTCGAGATGATCAGTAACGGACGATGTGGGGTCGTATTTAGACATACGACATTCATGCCTTGCTGTCCTTCCCGGTCAGAATCCGCAACGC
>JAQCIA010000064.1 GCA_027620105.1 Verrucomicrobiota bacterium
CGTTGTCCAGGAATCCGTCGTACGCGAAATTATTCCGGAATTGAAGAAGGCCGGTGCAGAGGGTATCATTGAGTTGCCGCTAAATAAGGTCGTGCTCTAGGGCGCCAAGGGCGTCGGACACGCGATGTCAGGAAACACGGGAGGACCGGGTGGGTTCCATCAAGAAGAAGCGCCGCAAGAAGATGTCGAAGCACAAGCTTCGCAAGCGGATGCGCGCCAATCGCCACAAGAAGTAAGGTGATCCGCGCCTCGGTAACTCCGGGGCGCGGTACCCGCAATCTTGATTCGCCCCGGTCCCGACATCCGCCAAGTGCGGCCGGATCGTGAGGTGTCGACCATCATGAAAGGACAGCTTCCAGCAGGCGGCGTTACAACGCTGTTGGGGTGTGGCCTCATGCTGGCTTTCGCCGGCGGCTGCGCCTCTTCCCGTGTGCCGGCCACCGCCAACCTCACGCTCTCACCACAGGATCGCAATGAGGTCCGCGCGCTCGCGCACTATGCGCAGGGCCTCATCTATGAAGACACCGACGCGCGCTTCAGCAAACGCGTCCTTGAGGAATACGCCCGCGCCGCCGAACTGGCTCCCGGCCACCATCGGCTCAACGCCAAGGCCGCCACTGGCTATCTGCTCAATGGGCACCCCGATGCCGCCATCACCCTGCTGGAGCGCTCTTGTCGCGAATTGCCAAACTCCTGGCTGGCGCGCATCGACCTCGCCACGGCCTACCAGTTCGTGGGCAATCTCGATGCCGCCATCCGCGCCTTCCAACTCGCCGCCCGTCTGGAGCCGGATCGCGTTCCCGTCTTCATGACCATCGCCAATCTCCAGTTCGATGCCGGGGCCGACACCGACGCCCTGAAAACGCTCGACGAAGCCCTGCGCAGCGGCGCCGAGCGCAACAACGTCCGCGCCATGGCCTACAGCCGTGGCCTGCGTCTCATCGAAGAGAACAAAGCCGATCGCGCCCTGCTCTGTTTTCGTTTTGTCGTGCGCAATACGGAGAATCAACGCGGTCAGATCTACAGCCTCATCGGCGATATGTTCGAAAGCCTGAAACTCATCGATCAGGCGCGCCAATGCTACACCTGGGCCACGCAGGAACGCCCGCCACTGCCCCAAGCCTTCGTCAAACTGGCCATGCTGGAATTCGACACGAACCCCGAAACCGCCATCCACATCCTCGACAATGCGCACGCGGCGCTGCCCGATGACGTGCTCATTCCCCTCGCCAAGGGCCAAATCCTGAGCAGCCAGGGACGCTATTCCGAGGCCATCCCCGCCTATACCCTCGTCGCCGACCTGCACAAACGCCAACCGGAATTGAACGTTCCTACGGTCTTCTACCTCTATTACGGCGCCGCCTACGAGCGTAGCGGCGACTACACCCGTGCCGAACAGGTGTTTGAGGAATGCTTGCGCCGCTATCCCGACACCCACGAAGTCCAAAACTATCTCGCCTACATGTGGGCGGAACGTGACGTGAACCTCCAACGCGCCTTTGACCTCATCACGCAGGCACTGCAACATGCCCCCGAGAATGGCGCCTATCTGGATACCCTCGGGTGGGTCTACTTCCGACTCGGAAATTTCCAGGAAGCCTTGAAAGCCATCCAGTCCGCCGCCCAGTTTGAGCCGGATGACCCAACCATCACCGCCCACCTGGGGGATGTCTGGAGCGCCCTCGGCAACCGTGCCCAGGCCATCCAGTACTGGCGCGAAAGTTATCACCTCGACGACCAGAACGCCGCCGTCGCCGCAAAGCTTGAAGCCCATGGGGTCGACCTCAAAGCTATTCTCCACGAGACCGCCATCGAGGCGCGCACGCCAGCCCCGGCCGGTATGCCGTGACGCGCCGCATGCCATCCGCCATTCACCAGTTCGTCGCCGGCTACAGCAATGGCGATGCCATCAGCAACGAAACCCGCCTGCTGCGGTCGGTCTTCCGGAGTTGGGGCATCGCCTCAGAAATCTTTTGCGAAACACGCCGCATCCTGCCCGAACTCCGCCGCGACGCACGTGATGCCGCAGACTTCGCTGCCCAAGCCTCGCCCGATGACATCATCCTTCTGCATCTTTCCATCGGCTCGGTCGTGAACGAAATTTTCGCCTCCCTGCCCTGCCGCAAGGTGATCCTCTATCACAACATCACGCCCGCCCACTATTTTCAGGTCATCAATCGCCAGACCGCCGTCGAACTGGAGCGCGGCCGCCGTCAGCTAGCCAACCTCGCCGGTGTCGCCACCGTGAATCTCGCGGATAGCCAGTTCAATGCGGAGGAATTGCGCACCGCCGGATACCGCGACCCGCAGGTACTGCCCCTCGTCCTGGATCTGGACCGCCTGCATGCGAGCGTGGATGCACGCATTCATCGCCACTACAACGACGGCCGCACCAACATCCTTTTCGTGGGCCGCTGTGTCCCGAATAAGTGCATCGAAGACCTGCTGGAAGCCTACCGCGCCTTCCGCGATGGCGTCTCCAGCAATGCCCGGCTCATTCATGTGGGCTCCTATGCCGGGACCGAGCCCTACTATTACTACCTCCGCACCCGTGCCCGCGAATTGCGTCTCGAGCATGTTCACTTTGCCGGGTCCGTCCCCGAGTCGGAGTTGAATGCCTACTACGCCTGTGCCAGTGTGTTCCTCTCGATGAGCGAACACGAAGGATTCTGTATTCCGATTCTGGAAGCCATGACGCACGACCTGCCCGTGCTGTCCTTTGCTGCCGGTGCCGTGCCGGAAACCATGGATGGCGCCGGCGTCACCTTCGCAAGCAAGTCCATGCCCGCCATCGCCGAAATGATCGGAAAACTTGCCGCGCCAGGCCCCCTGCGGACCGCGGTCATCACCGGCCAGCGGGAGCGCCTCGCACGCTACCGCCAACGTGACCTTGCCGCCGAATTACGTCAACACCTCGCACCCCTAATGGCAACACATTAGATGAATACGCTGATCGAACTTGGAGAACGCACCATCATCAGCCGCCTGCGGGAGCGTCTCGCCACCGGCCAGGGCGTCATCCACGGCATTGGCGACGACTGCGCCGTCGTGCGCACCGCCCCCTCCGCCTCCGAAGACCTGCTGCTTACCTCAGACGCCTTGATCGAAGGTCGCCATTTTCTCCCCACAGACCCGCCCGCCAACGTGGGCGCCAAAGCCGTGGGCCGGGCCCTCAGCGACATCGCCGCCATGGGCGGACAGCCACGCTGGGGCCTCGTGGACCTCGTCGCCCCTCCCACCTATCGCGTCGCCGATCTGGACGCCCTCTATGATGGCATGCAAGACCTTGCCGCAAAACACCAGCTGACGATCGTGGGCGGCGACACCACCCAGGGCAGCCCCCTCGAACTGCACATTTTTGCCGTTGGCGTCACGCCACGTGATCAGGCCATCCTGCGCTCCGGCGCTAGACCCGATGATGTCCTGTTTGTGACCGGTTCCCTCGGCGGCAGCCGTGCAGGACGACACCTCCGCTTCGAACCACGCGTCGCCGAGGGACAGTGGCTCCGCGGTCGCGCCACGGCCATGATCGATATCAGCGATGGGCTCGCCACCGATCTGCGCCACATCCTCGCCGCCAGCCGCCTGGGCGCGTGCATCGACGCTCACTGCATCCCGATCTCACCAGAAGCCGCACAAGCCAACGACGACCGCTCCCCCCTCGATCATGCGCTGACCGACGGCGAAGATTTCGAATTGCTCTTCACCGTTCCACAGCAGCAAGCCGACGCCTTCTTCGCCGATTGGGCCAAGGCTTGGCCAACACCCTGCACCCGCATCGGTCGCCTGACCACCGCGGTCGGTGAAATTCAAATCCGCAACGCACTCGGCCACGAAGCCCCGCTCAAGGCCACCGGCTTCGAGCACTTCCATACATTTCAAAAACGCACGGCGTGAATCATTTCCCCATGATCGAGACCGCCCAACACCTTGCGCGCATCGGCGACAGCATCCAGTCGTCCAGTCCGGACGACACCATCGCCATCGCCTCAAACCTCCTGACATCGTTTCCAAGGCTCCAATCCCTCGCCCTCCACGGCAATCTGGGGGCCGGCAAAACCTGCTTCGTCCAGGGGCTGGCCTTGTCGCTCGGCATCACAGAAACCGTCACAAGCCCCACCTTCACCATCATGCGTGAATACGTCGGCAATCGGCGCCTGATCCACGTCGACTTCTACCGCATCCAGTCACCTGACGAATTGCTCGCCATCGGCTTCGAGGAATGGTTCACGCCGGACACGTTGGTCGCCATGGAATGGGCCGAGCGTGCTGGCGATCTCCTCCCCTCCGACACCCTGCACCTGCATTTTTCGCTCGGCGATCAACCCGACACGCGCAACATCGAGCGCACATGATTCCCGCCCTCATTCCCCAACCCCAGCATCACCAGCCCCGGCCCGGCCATTTCCATATCCCGCCCCGCGGTTTCGTTGGCATAGCGGACGGCCGTCTGCATGCCCTTGCCCTCGCGGCATGCCGCCTAATCCCTGGCCATCGCATTGCCACCAGCGGCAAGACCGACACCCTCTCCATGCGCTTCAGCAATGCCATACCTGCAGAAGGCTACCGCCTGATGATCACCCCGAAGGGGATCACCATCCTTGCCAGCGCCGTCCCCGGCGTCACCTACGGCCTCGCCACCCTCCGACAGATCATCGACCAGTCTCCCGCACATCGTCTGGCCTGCTGCCAGATCATCGATGCCCCCCGATTCCCATTGCGCGGCGTCTACTACGATGTCACCCGCGGACGCGTGCCCCACACGGACCGCCTCCTGGAGCAGGCCGATATCCTTGCCGGCTACAAGATCAACCATCTCCAGCACTACGTGGAACACACCTTTCGCTTTCGCAATCACCCGCTCATCGGCCGTGGCGCCTCGCCGCTGCTGCCGGAGGACATATTGCTCCTGGATGCCGCCTGCCGCGCGCGCCACATCGATCTCGTTCCCTCCCTCGCCAGCTTTGGACACATGGCCTCCGTGCTGCGCCATAAACCCTATCGCCATCTCGCCGAGGACTGCGGCGAGAATCGTTACGAAGACACGCAAGCCCAGGAACACCCCGCCCACCACCGTTACCGCGCATGGAGCCTCGCCCCGGCGAATCCAGACTCCTACCGCTTCTTAGCTTCGTTGTTCGACGAGTTCGTCCCGCTCTTCTCATCCGAGCGCTTCAACGTCTGTTGTGATGAAACATGGGATCTCGGCCTCGGCCAGAGCTATGCCCTCTGCCAGCGTCGCGGGAAGGGCCGCGTCTATCTCGATCACCTCCTCAAACTGCGCCGACTCGCCGGCCAGCACGGCAAGCGCATCATGTTCTGGGGTGACATCATTCACCGCTACCCCGAACAGATTCCCAAAATTCCCCGCGACATCACCGTTCTCGACTGGGGCTACGACCACCGCACAAACTTTGACCGCGTCGCTGCCTTCCGCAATGCCGCGATTTCCTTCGTCGCCTGCCCGGGCACGTCCTCCTGGATGTCGCTCTTCCCGCGCCTGCACGAAGCCACGGCTGCCATCGCCGGCTATACCCGTGCGGCCCAGCGCCATGGCGCCCAGGGCATCCTCAACACCGACTGGGGCGACCGCGGCCATTTTAACTTCATGGAATTTTCCTGGCACGGATACCTCTTCGGTGCCGAGCAAGCCTGGAATCCGGATGCCAATGTCGCCACCTTCACCAGCCGATTTGCGCGCCAGTTCCTGGGAAGCGGCGATGGGGATCTCACCCGTGCCATCACCGCGCTGGGCGAGATCACGCACCTGGCCACCGATGCCCATTATCAGAGCATCTGGTACCACATCTATTTCGCCGCGCCGGAAAGCCCGCTCTTTTGCGCGCCCCGTTTCGCTGGCTGGAAAGCGCGCGGCGGGCACATCCGCCCGGGCCACTTCGTGCTGGATGCGCGCCTTGGACACCGCACGCTGGAGCAGCTGGACGCCATCCGTAAAACCCTGCGCCGCGTCAGCGCGCAGCCGAACACGGACCACCATGGCATCCTGCCCTACTGGATTTTCGCCGTGGACACCCTCGCCCATGCCGCCCACCGCCTGACCGTATTGGCACCTGACGGCATCCGCACCGCCCGCGCCCGCCGCGCCTTGCGGGAAGACATGCTGACACTGCAAAAACGTTTCACGGAACTTTGGCTGGCCCGCAATCGCCGTTCCGAAATCCGCACCACCCTCCGCGCCTACACCGCCGCCATGCGGGGACTCTGATCGCGCCGCACGCGATTGACCCAACCCGCGCAGACTGGGATCACCACCGCCGAGGGTTCACATGGCGGTTTCAATCGCTTGTGGATTGAACTCCACGCGCCCCGTCTCCGCATCACGCCGCACAAATCTGCACGGCTTCACGCGCCAGATTCGTGATGTCGCTCCACCGACGCGCTTCAACCAGTTCCCGCTTCACCATCCAGGAACCGCCCACCGCAACCACGCAAGACAAGGACAGGAACGTCGCCGCGTTTTTCGCGTCCACACCGCCGGTGGGAATGAACCGGATGCCCTTATGCCCGAAGGGACCGGCCAGCGCCGTGAGCGCCGCCACACCACCCATAACACCTGCTGGAAAAAACTTGAGCGTCTGACACCCCAACTGCCAGGCACGCGTGATTTCGGTGGGTGTCGCCACGCCCGGAAAAATGGGAACGGAAAGCGCCTGCGCACGCGCCACCACGTCTTCACCCAGCCCTGGCGTCACCACATACTTCGCCCCCGCTGCTACCGCCTGCTCCAGTTCCTCGACCGTCAGCACCGTGCCCGCCCCGACGCACATGTCCGGACACGCCTGCGCAATGCGCCCAATACACGCCGCCGCCGCCGGCGTGCGAAACGTCACCTCGAGCACATCCAACCCGCCCGTCAGAAGCGCTTCCGCCAGCGGGACCGCCGTTTCCAGATCATCCACAATCGCCGCAGGCACACACCGCGTCTTCAGAATTTGCCTTAGCACCGTTTCACTCCTTCACGTTTCTGTGCGTGCCTGCTAATCCTCACACGCAGGATTCAGCACGCCTTTTCAAAATTGATCTGGGGGAAGTCACGCCCCAACACCGGCGCTGCCGCCACCCCCAGATGCCGCTCCATCAGCGTGGCATAGACGGATCGAAAATCCACGCGATATTTGACATCCCCGCGATCCAGATCCTTCGCTGCCAGACTCGGCGACGCTCCCACGATCCCGCCGCGCACCTTGCCACCCACCACCAAGACCGGCCCCGCGACGGCAGGGGTTCGAGATCACTGGTTTTCAACATCCCGATCAACCACTGGGCCGGTGACTTCACCTCCGTGCGCCGCGCCAGCGGACCATAGAACTCGCCGCTGAGAAACATGCGCTCAAGCACCGGCCCGCCGCGCTCTCAGCCATCACAAATGCTACGTCACGAGCAGCTCCGCCCCATACCGTTACGATCCTTGTTCTGACGCCGCCTGGTGCGTAAGAATGATCCCGCCGGCATCGTTCGGCTCCCGTTTGCCCTGCTTCACACGCTGCGGTAGCGCCGTTCGCCGCGCCCGCCAATGGAACAGATGATGTCATAGGCATGCGTCCCCTTGATCGCCGCCCATTCGTCGATGTTCACCTGGTCATCGCCGTCCGTCCCGATACACGTCACCACATCACCACTGCGTGCATCCGGCGCCTGCGAAAGATCGACCGTTGTATAGTCCATGGATATCCGTCCGACCACCGGGCACACACGCCCCCCGATCAGGACACGCCCGCGATTGGAAAGCGCCAGCGGCAGTCCGTCGGCGTAACCAGCCGAGATCGTCCCCACCCGCATCCGCGCCGGTGTCTGGAACGTGCATCCATATCCAACGGTCGCCCCGGCGGGTAACTCGCGCACCGCCATCAGGCGTGTGCGCAACGTCAACACCGAGCGCACGTCCACGGCGCGCGCACCTTCAGTGTCGAAACAGCCGTATAAATTGATGCCCGTTCGGACCATGTTGAACGGCTCGCGATACACGCGCCCCACATTGTTGATCGCGTCACTGTTGGCGGCATGCCGCAGACGGAACCCCATCCCCGCGCTATCGAGACGCCCCAGCATCGCCAGAAAGGACTCGATCTGCGCCTCGGTGACTGCACTCCCGCGCCGATACGCCATGGGAAAGTGCGTGAATACCCCTTCCAACACGAGACCGGGCAAGCTCCCCACAAACCGCACATCGGCATCACCATCCGCAGGAAACCCCAATCGCCCCATGCCCGTGTCAATTTTCACGTGACACAACGCCTGCCGCGATTGCCGCACGCAGGCATCACTGATGCGTTGCCCCGTCTCGCGATCCGGGATCGGCAACACAATCCCGCACGCGACCGCTTCCGGTATCTCTTCCGCAAGGACGCTGCCCAGAATCTGCACCGGCACACCCAGATACAGCAGGTCCAGCGCCTCATCCAGCTCTGCCACGCCGAATCGGTTGACCCCCGCGCCGGCCACTGCCTCACCAACCGCGCGCGCGCCTAGTCCATAGGCGTTCGCCTTGAGCACAGCCATCACCCCGCAGGGGCTAACAGCCGTAGCGATCTTCTGAAAATTGTTGCGCACAGTCCCGAGATTTACCTCAAGAACCACGCGCCGGTGCGCACTGGACATCCCGCTCTCCCTTGAATGTCCCGCAATCTTGCGGAACTGGCCCCCGCACCTGCAAGTCATTCCTTCCCGCGTCCCGCCCTTGTTCGCCCACCGCCCCGTTGCTATGCTGCCGTCAATTACTGGAGTACACCCCATGAGCAACGAACCCGT
>JAQCIA010000065.1 GCA_027620105.1 Verrucomicrobiota bacterium
CAGAGATGGCGCCGCGGTTCGCTTGCGTGAATTCGCGAATGATTGCGGCCCCGCCCCTGAGTCCTGTGGTGGCATGGCCGTCGCTGACCAGGATCACAATCACCGGGCGTCCCGGTTCCACGGTGAAGCCGAGCGCCGCACGGATGGCCGTGAAGAGATCCGTTTCACCGCGGGATTCCAAGCCCTGCACAAATTGTTCGGCGCGTGTGCGCGCGGCAACGGAATTGGTCATCCAGCCCTCAAAGCAGGATTCCACCTGATCGCGGAACGCGACGATGTTGAAACGGTCTTCCGGACCGATAAGCGGCAGACTGTTGATGAGTCCTTGGCGACAGAAATACAGCCGCTGTTCCGACATGCTGGCAGAGCAATCCTGGATAAAGAGGATGTCCTTGGCGAGGACAGGCAGAACCTCGGCGGTGCGGCGGGTGATGTCGACTCGGAAGTAGCCATACTCGGGATCGCGGCGGTGCGTGAACGTGGTGATGCGGGCAGACAGCAGGCTCTCGATGGGCTGCATGTCGGTGACATCGGCGGCGGATTCGGCGAGCACGCCGCTTCCGCTGCGCGCGATTGGGTCGGGAATGGGGATGGCGTCCTGGCGCGCCGGGGCGGCGCTGGTGACGCGGCGCAGCATGGTGGCGAGGTTGGGTTTGGCGAGGCCTGCGTCTGCGCCCGGCGGCACGGCGGCGATGGTGGCGGCCGCCGGCTTGGCCGGATAGACAACATCGGGCGCGTCGATCACGCGTTCCAGGCGGGGAATCCGCCGACGTTCACGTGCGGCGAGTTCGTCGCGCACCGCCGTGCGCTCGACTTCCATGATGGTGTGCCGTGGCTGCCAGGGCTCGGCATTGGGCGGCAGGCTCAGCTCCTGCAGGACGGCGGAGGGCGCCAGCGCGTTTCCATCCGTTGGGGGGGGCTCGACGTCGACACGATCCAACGGAATTTCCAGCCGCTCCACCGAATTCGCATCAAGCGTCGCCGGCCCCTGTGCGCCGGCCGAGCTTCCCGGTTCCGCGTCGCGCACCAGTGGTTGCGCCGGTTCGCGCGCTACGTTTTGCACCTGCATAGGGATGTCGCGGGGCGGGCTAGCATCGGGGATGGCATGCCAGAAAGGGATCTCAATGGGGCCGAGGACGAGCCACACGAGGATCGCGACATGCAGCAGGACGGAAAACAACGCCGCCGCTGTGGCAAATTCGATACGCCGTTTCTGAATGTGATGCATGACAAGGTCTGCATAGTCGCTCATGGCTGCACCCCTGCCGCTGACTGGCCCGCGACGGTCAAGGCGTTTGCCCGCTCCATCCATGGGCTATTGGGATAGCGCTGTCGCAGTTCATCCACGGCGCGCTGTGCATCGTCTGGACGTCCCTGTTGCTGCAACGCGCGTGCGGCTTCATAGAGGCTCTCAGGAACGAGCTCGGCGTCATCGTAGAGGACGGCCACGCTCATGAAATATCGCGCGGCCGATTCAGAATCTCCGCGCGCAACCGCAGTCCGTCCGAGTCCCGCATAGGCACGGGCGCGCAGGCCGGCCATGGACTCGTCCACGGCGAGGGCGGCCGCCCGCTCGAAATAGGTGGTCGCGGCGCTGTCGTCCTTGGCGTCGAGTTTGAGTTCGGCCAGGCGCAGGGCGGCTTCGGCGCCGAAGGCGGTGCGGGCGTCGCACGCCAGGGCCTTTTCGAATGCGAGGATGGCCTCGGCTGGTTGATTCTGTGCGCTGCGCGCGCGCCCCAGCAGCGTCCAGCCGATCTGCCTGCCGGCGGGCCCGGTGTCCCCGTCGATCAGCGTCTGCGCAGCGGCGGCACTGCGTTCGGGATGCTCCTGGGCAAACTCATATTCAGCCAGCCATTGCAGCAGCGTGGGGGCCAGATCGCCGCGCAGCGGACTGGCGAGAAGGGGTTGCAGGAGTTTGGCGGTCTCCTCGAACTCGCCGCGGGCGTGCAGAATGAGTGCCAGATGCAGCTGGCATTCGCGCTCAAGTTCGACGCGCGGTTTCGCCTCGAGGGCGGCGCGCAGTTCGCGCTCAGCGGATTGCAAATCGTCTGTTTCGCGCAAGAGCACGCCCTGCCAGAAGTGGGCATCGGCCGCGAAATCACCGGAGGGAAAACGCGCGAGCAGATCGCGCAGGGTCGTGACGGACTGGTCGCGCCGATCCAGCCGGATTTCGCCCAGCGCCTTGCGATACAGCGATTCCTGGACATGTTTGTCGTCTGGATATTTCGTGGCAAGTCTCGTCCATAGTTGCACGGCTTCGACGTCCTTGCCGGCGTCCGCTTGGCAGAATCCGGCGGCCAGCAGTGCCTGCGGTGCCAGCGTGTGCTCGGGGAAATCCGTCGCGAGGATGGCAAAGAAGCGTGCGGCCTCGTGGGCGTCCCCGCGCTGCTGGAGGTGATAGGCAAGGCGATAGTTGGCATCCGCGGCAACGTCACTCTTCGGAAACTCCGTGGCGATGAGCCGATAGTATTGCACGGCGTCGTCATCACGTTTCAGCGCGGAATAGGATTCCGCCAGCAGCCAGTACACGTCCTTGCGGTTCTCCAGCGTCAGCGGCAGATCCTTCGCCAGCGCCACCGCTTCGTCGTACTTGCCGGTGCGATAGAACGTGAGCGCCTTTTCAAAACGGGCGGCGCCCGCCAGGCGCCCATTCGGAAAGGCGGCCAGCAAGGCATCGTAAACGGCCAGGGCATCGGCATCACGGACGAGTTGACGCTGGCAGTTGGCCTTGAGGTATAGCCAATCCTCGCGCGTGTCGTCGCTGGCCGCGGCCAGGGATTCATCGGTGATGCGCAGGGCCTCGGCATAGAGCCCGGCATTGTGCGCGGCCCAGGCGCCGCGGAGGCGGGCGCGCGGGGCGCGGGGGTCCTGCGGATAGGCGGCGATGAGGCGCTGGTACAGCATGGCGCTCTGATCAAACGTTCCGCGCGCGAAGTGCGCTTCGGCCAGTTGGAAAAGCGACTCTGCGGCGACGCGGTCCGTGGGTGCGTTCGTCAGGGCCTGCTCGTACATGGCCACGATGTCATCTCCGGGCGACGTCATCGTCTGGGCCGTGCGGATCTCACCCAGTTTGAGCAGCGCGTAGGCATGGTATTCCGACTGCGGAAATTCATTGTGGATGCGCAGCAGCGCGGCTTCGGCGGCGGTGGTATCGGCGATCTGCTGGGCGGCATCCGCCAGAAAGTACAGCGTGGTGGCGGTGATGTCGGCCGGCGGGTTGGCGGCGAGCAGCTCCTGGTAGAGTGCGAAGGCGGCCTTCGGGTTGGCGGTTTCCATGTAAATGTCGGCGCGTCGGAAGCCGGCGCGGAAGCGGTATTCGCTGTTCGGGAAATTGTCCACAACGCGCTTAAATTGGCTATCTGCGTCCGCAAAGCGCTTGAGGGTGCGATAGCATTCGCCGAGGCGATAGGTGGCAGCGTCGGCCTGGGCGTTGGTGGGGAAGGCTTTGAGTACCGCTTCGTATTCGGTCACCGCAAGGTCAACCATGGCGCGTGCGAAGAGACCATCGGCCAGTTGCAGCTGATCGGTCGCGGGTAGCGGATCGCCCCCCTGCACGGCGCGCGCCAGCAGAAGGCAGGCGGCCAGCCAGGTGCATCGCTTCATGGCATCAGGCTCCTTCCCTCGGCATCAACGCACACCGGTGGCGCTGGACTCGGCCGGCAGCGTGGCGAATGACACGTTCCACAGATCTGCCTGACGACAGACATCGAGCACGCCGATCACATGTGCATAGGGCGTGGTCTGGTCGGCACGGACCAGCACGGGCTGGCCGGGAAACAGCTGGACCATCCGGTTGAGCAACGTCTGCAGTTCCGCCTGCACGAGGACCTGGCTGTTCACCACCAGGGTTCCATCGGCGCGTATGTTCACGATGATTTCGCCGGGAAGGCGTTGCGGGAGCCCGCCGGATTCGGCGGTTGGCAATTTGATCTCAATCTCCGTTTCCCACTGCGAGTACACCTGAATGGTGACGAAAAAGCAGAGCAGAAACAGCATGATGTCGATCATGGGCGCGATCTGAAATCCCACATCCGTCACGCCCCGTCTGTTTCGGAACTTCATGGCGTCTTCTTTCCGAGCATGGTGGTGAGCAATTCCGCGGAGGCAGACTCAAGGGCCGAGACCATGATCGAAGCGCGGCGGCGGAAGTGGCCGTAGAATCCCATGGCGGGAATGCCCACGAGCAACCCGAACGCCGTACAGACCAGCGCCTGTGACACGCCCAACGCCAGCAGCAAAGGCTTGGCCTTCGATGCGTCCAGGGCGACCACATTGAACGCATGCATCATGCCGAACACGGATCCCAGCAGTCCGACCATGGGTGACAGGACGGCGATATCCATCAGGTATTGAGGTTGCCCCTGGATGTTGTCCGCCTGGCGCGAGCCTGCGCCCTCCATGAGATCCTGCAGCATGCGCCCATCGAGCGGAGTGGCATCGCGTTGGTAGTCGAGGGCGACGAGGGTGATGGCGGCGTAGGGGCAGGGGCGCGCTTCGCAGGCGCGCCGGGCCTCGTCTGGCACCCCGCGACGCAGGGCATCTACGACGGCGCGGCGCAGCGGCACGGGCGCAATCTGCGTCTCGCGCAGCACACCAAAGAAATAGATGACGAAGGCTCCGGCCACCATGGACATGGCGGATAGCACATACATGAGCCAGCCGCCATAGGACCACAGCGCCTTCCATGACAGCGCGTTGTTGTCGGCGGGCAGTTCGCTGGCCCCGGTTTGAGCAAAGGCAGCGGTGAGCGTGCCAGACACCAAGAGCGCAATAATTGACAGCGCGACGGTGCCCCTAAAACGTGTTCTCATGTGCGGCGTCCTCCTCGTGATGCGTCGCCAATTCATTCCATACGGCGCGCGGTCGGGAGTACGCTAGCATTCCGGGTTACCTGTGTCTAGGCGCGCCGCGCATCCCGAATGCGCTTGGGAGGGCGCGCGACGGACTAATTGAAGGTGCCATCGGAAAGCCCTTCGGCAACGAGCGGCAGAATCTCGTCCCAGGCGCCGGTCCGCTCTGCGCTGCGCACCAGTTCCCGCACGGCCCGCGAGAAGACGTCTGGCTGCAAATTAAGTGCTTCGCTGAGGGGTGCACCCTCGCGCAGCGTGCTCCGCACCCGGGCAAGGACCTCGCGGAATTGAGGATCAGCCTCCTCTTCAACGATCACGTCCATCGCGCGCAGCACGTCCAGGCGACCACGCGTGAGCAGCCAAAACTTTTTCCAGAAGCGCGCGTAACGGCGTTGTTGCTCGCTGGGCTCCATGGTCAGGCGACGCCGAGGGCCTTCAGCACGTTCGGCACCGTGTCGTCCGGACTCACTTTGTACCACGCGTGCGCAAGCTTGCCGGTTTCGTCCACAAGAAACGCCGAACGGATGATGCCCATGTAGGTCTTGCCGTACATGCTTTTCTGGCCCCAAACACCATAGGCCTCGGCAATGGCGTGATCTTCGTCGCCAAGCAAGGGGAAGCCGAGTGTGAACTTCTTGTCGAACTTTTCCTGATCTTCCGGCTTGTCCGGGCTGATCCCGACAACCTCGATGCCTTGCCCCCGCAGGCTGGCCAGCGAATCGCGAACGGAGCAGGACTGCTTGGTGCATCCGGGCGTATCCGCTTTCGGATAAAAGTAGATCAACAGATTCTTGCCTTTGAAACTCGACAGCGATACAGGCTTTCCCGTTTGGTCGGGCAAGCTGAACTTGGGCGCCTTCGCGCCAACCTTCAATTGCGACATGGAACTCCTCCCTTTCGGCATCACCATACCATGCCGTGATGGCGCCGTGTAGCGCCAAAGCAAAGCCCGGGGCTGGTGTGTCAAGTTGTTACACGCACGACGCCAAGACAAAATAGAATGTCTACCATTTCGATAGTCATTTGTAGCGGTTGCGATGCTTCTTGCGCCTAGCCGCCCAGACAGGCACCACGCCGGTGGAGTGGCGTGTACAAGCTTGTAATGCCCTTGATGTAAGCATTTTACGAAACTTCTAGCGTTCACGGCGATGGGTGAATTCGGCATTCTGGCCCGTGCTCCCCTTACAGTACTTAGCGCGGTTCAAATTTTCATCGCCGTGGCTTGGATCATGCTGATTAGGGAGGCGTGAGGACGTGTGCAACATTATGTGGAGCGAGATTCGCCAGTCTCTCGGTCGCCGTGTGCGCCATGCTGGCCCCGGTTGCCGACACCCTCGCGGCACCCGTGAGCTCCAATATGGCCGGACAGGTGGCTACACAGTGGGTGCAGCAGAATGTGGTCTTCCAGGCCGCCGGTATCCAATTTCGGGTGCAATCCGTAACCCCTATCAAGTTCGCCAAGCTTAGCACGGCGGCGGCTTTTCACGTGGCGCTGTCGCCGCATGGCTATGTCATCGTCGGGGGAGATGACCGCCTGCCGCCCGTGATGGCGTTCGGGACCACTGGCGCACTGAATCTTGATGACGTGCCGCAAAACGCCCTTCGCGGCTTGCTCGGACGGAACCTCTCGGGCTGGCATCGTGCGACCCAGTCGGGTGCCAATGTCGAAGCAGATCGTGACGCGATGGCGCAACACCGCGGCGAGTGGCGTCTGCTGGTTGGAAGCGAAACGCTGCTCGCCGCCGCTGAAGAACCCGGCGAATCGCTGGGTGCCTCCTCAACACTGCTGGTTGCCCCCATGCTGCAAACCCAGTGGAGCCAGTGGAATCATTTCAACGAAAACTATCCCGTGGATCCCCAACCCGGTTCGGGGTACGACGGGCGCGCGCCCGCTGGTTGCATGCCCGTGGCCGGCGCACAGCTGGCGCGCTTTTATGCCTGGCCGACCTATGGTGCGACCGGCCATACCGACAACGACGCCAATCCGGCGAATCTGATTGCCGGGAATTTTTATGCGCCGTTCGGCAATACGATCAATTGGGCGGCCATGCAGAATCAGTACAACCCCTGGGGGAGCGAGCCGTCGTCTGCCGTTGCCCCCGTGTCGGATGTGCTGTATCGGCTCGGCGTGGCGCTGAATCTGGACTTTGGCAGCTTCAATCTCGGTGGGTCCAGCGCGTCGCTGCAGTCGCTGGGGCGGGCGCTGAACCGCTGCTTCTTCTTCGAGCGTGGAACCTACATGGCGCGTGCTGGCAGCGTGGCGGCATTTGATGTTGCCCTGCGCAACGAAGTGCTTGCCGGTCGCCCGGTGGTTTGCGCGATTCCCGGCCACGCCGTGGTTGTGGACGGGCTGAGCGTGGACGATGGCGTGGACTACTTTCACATGAACTACGGGTTTGGCGGCATGAACGACGGCTGGTACCGCCCGTCCGCCATTCCCGAAGGCAGCGTCGAGTCAGCCATTCTCGGGGAGCGGCCCGCGTTGGTGCCCTTGCTGAATCAGCACGGCTTCGTGACCAATGTGACCGGCGTGCTGTCCCCGACTTGGCAAGTGGCCGCCGCGCGCCAGGGGGATGTGACGCGCTTTCGTATCTGCGAAGGTCAGTACGTGGCCACCAACAGCCTGACGGACTACGGGAACGGCCTGCAGGCCTGGACTGATCACTCCGGCGCCTGGACGCTGGAGTCGCCTGGGTTTGGTGGCGGTTCCTGCTTTCGCAAGGTCGCCGAAGTCGGCGATTTTTCGTTCATACTGCGCGATATCATCATCCCCACCGCCAGCACGCGTCTGCAGTTTAACTACAAAGCCATCCTCTTGCAGGACCATGTGTACGTGGAAGTTTCCGCAGATCGTGGCAACACCTGGCAACTTCTGCGCGACTACACCAACACGGGGTACGACACAGCCTGGCGCGCGGAAAACGTGGATCTTGGCGCCTTCGCCGGGCGCGAGTTGCTGGTGCGCGTGATGTATTCGTTCAAGAGCGGCACCTACTACGGCGCCAACGGCGGTTTCTGGATGGACAACATCAGTCTGAACGATTTCCAGCAGATGCGCTGGACCGTGGCACAGGATAACATCGCGCCGACCGCAACGAACCACACGGTTGGGACACGGCTTTCGGGGACCTACCATTTCGAAGTTCAGGCCCACAACGGCAGCCGTTGGAGCGCCGCAGCGCCGTTCGTGACCGTGACTGTGGTGCTCGACCCGGCACTGGATGTGGACAGCGACGGGTTGTCAAACGGCTGGGAATCGAACTCCTTCGGCGGGCCCACCAATGGCGTGGCGTCGCTCGACAGCGACGGTGACGGGCACAGCAATTTGCAGGAATTCGTTGCGGGAACAAATCCGAACAATGCTTCGGACCGCCTGGCCGTGCGTGGCGCCAGCACCGCGGACAGCACGTTCAACGTAAGTTGGTCCGCTGTTTCGGGTAAAACTTATACCGTCTGGCGCGCCCCGGCGCTGACAGGTGGTTACACGCCTCTGGCCAGCAACATCGTGGCAACACCGCCGCTCAACACCTACATCGACGCCACGGCACCAACCGCTTGCTTCTATCGCATCAGCGTGCAGTGAGGGTTGGGGTGGTTCCGTAGGCCTGCGCCGACAAACCCGAGCGACCGCAACACCCGCAGTTGCGGATCAGGGAGTGATCACGGTGCTGATCGTGTAGGCGCCGAGGGCATTCGCGTTGTAGGAGGAAGCCCAGACGTAGTCGTCGATCCCCAGCTGCGGCCGGAACGTGGTGCGTGAGTTGGTGCGCCACCACCCCCACATCATGCTCCGCCAGGATCCCCCATCCGCGTCTCATACAACCATCCAGCAGTCGAACGCCGTTGACGTCAGTGTGGAATGGCGCTTACTTAAGCCTGGTTTGGGATGCGCTCAAGAACGGCTCGCGG
>JAQCIA010000066.1 GCA_027620105.1 Verrucomicrobiota bacterium
CAGTCTATTTTGCGATTATCACTCCCCAAAGGCAGTCGGGAGGGAACAGCGACGGAACCATGTTCCGTGCTACCGGCCGCGGAATATGGAGCTTATACAGCATGAGTCAGCACACGAGTTTGAAGTCCGCCAGCAAGATCGCCGTGAAGAGGAACGTTCTCAAGCGCTTCGAGCGAATCGATGTGCTGCGGGGGCGTGGGAAATGGAAAGACGGCGATCGCGGAACCGGACTACCCAAGACCAAGTCGTAAGCGCACATTCTCGCATCACCTGCAAGAGAATGCCGGCCGGTAAGCATGTCGCAGCCGCATGGCTGCACGACGCCTCTTTTGCGCGACGGGTTGCCACGCTCGTCGCGATCTTGTGTTCGCATCTCACTGTTCGGGCGAGCCCTGTGCAAGTCACGGCGGATCGCGTGAATCTGCGTGCCTGCAGCAGTGGTGATTGTGAAGTTGTTGCGCAAGTTTCGAATGGTGACATTCTCGAGGCCCGCGGTGGCCGCAAAGATGATCGCATCGAAGTGGCCGCGCCGGCCGGCGTCGCCGTCTGGGTGCATGGCGAGCTCGTTACGAGCAACAAAGTGACGGTGGATCGCTTGCGCATTCGCGGCGGCCCCGGCATCAATTACCGCCCGGTGGGAGATTTGCAGATGGGCGATACGGTAACCGCCATCGGCCGGGACGGCGAGTGGCTCAGGATCGCGGCGCCGGATGTGGTTTCGCTTTGGATCAGTGCCCTCTACGTGCGCGACCTGGCGGGCGCGGATCCGGCATCCGCCTCCGAGACCGGCGAGGCCGCGGCGCCAGCGGTTGACGCGCAGCCCGTGCGGACCGACGCCGCGCCCGTGAAGCCTGTTGCGCAGGGGGATGTGGAAAATCCTGTAGCCGTGCAACCAGGCACGCGCAGAAGTGCGCCCAGCCAAACGACGGCGGAGAAACCCGGACGGGCGGTGCAATACACCGGTGTGGTGCGCCCTGCCGAGATGGCCGTGTGGCGGCGGCCAAGTCGCTTTCGCCTCGTCTGTCAGGATGAGATGGGGCGTGCCGTGACGCGCGCGTACCTCATGTGGGATGAGCAGGCGCTGGGACGCATGGAAGGGCGTACTGTCCGTGTGCGCGGCACCGAGCACTGGGTACAGGGCGTGCGCCATCCCATTGTGATGTTGGAAGAAGTCTCGACGATCCCGTGAGGGCGTCGCATGGTGTTCTTGATCTTGTGTGTCGAAATTGTGTACACGCAATACTTCGCAGACCAGGAGTGATTGCATGGGGTGGGGCGTGGCAAATAGTCCTTCGGCTGGCACAGGCAATAGCGGCAGCGCTAACGCGCCAAACCGCTTGCTGATCGTCGATGACGAAGATGGCATTCGCGGATTGTTTGCCGCCATCATTGCGCAGGATTTACCCGACTTGTGTATGGATGAAGCGCGGAACGGCGTGGAAGCCATTGCTCAGTTTCGACGGTTGCGCCCGCAGGTGCTGATCATGGATCTGCACATGCCCATCATGGACGGTGTGGCCGCCTTTGGCGCAATTCGGCAGCTTTGTGAGACGTCGGACTATTCGATGCCAGCGGTGATCTTTTGTTCAGGGTTTGCCCCGCCGGCAGCGCTGCGGGAATTGTTGAAGGCATCCTCGCGTCATATAATGCTCAGCAAGCCGGTCAAGAGTGATACCCTCGTGCGGGCCGTTCGCATGCGCCTGCAGTAAGACTATCAACGGGGAGCTTGAACGCCATGGACGTGTTCGCCCTACCAGCCGAGGTCCGCGAGCGAACCAGCGCCCTTCGCCGAGCCGGTTCCCGCGTGGCGTTTGTGCCCACGATGGGCGCGCTACACGCCGGCCATGGGTCGCTGTTCGATGTTGCCCGTCGGCACGCGGATTGCGTCATCGCCAGCATTTTTGTCAATCCCACCCAGTTTGGACCGGCGGAGGATTTCGACCGCTATCCCCGCCCGTTCGCAGCCGATGCCGCATTCTGTGCCGCAGCGGGTGTCGACATCCTCTTCTGCCCGCGGCGTGAGGATATGTATGCGCCGGAACACAGCATTTTGGTGGTGGAAGGGGCGCTCACGCGCGGTCTGTGCGGGCCGTTCCGGCCGGGACATTTTCGCGGGGTGCTGACCGTGGTTACGCAACTGCTGAACATCGTACAGCCCGATGTCGCCGTGTTCGGTCAGAAGGATGCCCAACAGGCGCGCTTGATCCAGACGCTCGTTCGCGATTTGCACATGCACACCCGCGTGCTCGTGGCGCCGACATGGCGAGACCCGGACGGTCTGGCGATGAGCTCACGCAATCAGTATTTGTCCAGCGATGAACGCCGGCATGCCCTGGCCCTGTCTCAGGCCCTGCAGTTGGGCGAGACGCTGTATGCCCAGGGCGTTCGCGACGCCGCGCAGGTCTGTGCGCGGATGCACGCCGTGTGCGCGACAGCGGGCGCGGCTGCGGTGATTGAGTATGTGGAGGCTGTCGACTTCGCGACGCTGCGTCCCGTGGTCGAACTTGTCGATGGGACGCTGCTGGCCGTGTGTGTGCGGATCGGCCGAACGCGTCTGATTGACAATGTCGTCCTGGGGCGCGCCCGGGTTGCGCGCGAATACGATCTGGTGTAGCGGGCGCAGCCCCCGCTGCCGGTCGATGCGGACCTACGCCACAGGCGGGCGGCGACGGACGGCCAGGCTGCGTGCTTCGATCATGGTCAGCAGAATACGATCCGGCGAATCGGTGTAGCGTGCGAAGACGACATCCGCCCCCAGCGCGGCATCCTCCGCGCGGGATGCGGCAGCCAGAACGACGATGGCCGAGGCCGGGCAGAGTTTTACGACTGCGCGCAGCAGTGCCGCTCCTTCCATGGGAAGTGCGCGCTCGTCCACGACAATCGAATCGAGGGGCCGATTGTCCTCCATTTGTGTGAGTGCGGTCATGAAGTCCTTCACCACCACGACGTGAACGCCTATTTCGCGCAGGCGACCGGAGACTCGGTAGTGGCGTTGATCGGGAGTAACGAGCATGACGTGCCAGTTGGCGACGTAGGGGGCAAGGTCCGTCGCAGTTTTCTCATGCGCCTCGTTCGCCACGGCGGGCAATTCGTGTGGGAGCGAAACGCGATAAATGGGGGCCCCGTCGGCGCTGCGCAAGCATTCCAGGATGCCGTTGGCTTGGTCGATCATGGACCGAATCACGGAAATGATGACACCGGACGAACTGCTGTCATCCCGCAGGATGGGTGATTGGGCGACAGTCTCCATCGGAACTGCCGCGATCAGCAAGACGCCGGCGAATTGATGGCCGACGTTGAGGAGGTAGTCGTCCTTGCGGGGGGCGTCCACCACAATGCGCAAGCGGCCGGGGGTGGTGGCGCGTTCGGCAATGAGTAGCCCAAGGTTCAGGACGACCTGTTCAATCTTGATGCCCGCCAGGGACATGGGGGGCACATCACTGATCTGGCCATCCACTTGCCAGCCTTCGGGAAGGCTGTCGCGCAGCGCCGAGATGGCGACCTGCAGGTACTCGGGGCTCATGCGTGGAAACGCGGCGGAGGGGTTCGGCGACGAAAGTTCCAAGAGATGTGCCGCCAGCGCAGTGCCACGATCCGCTCCCTTGCCGATGGCGCGCAGCGACCGCTGTGCATCCGGTGAGTCGGGAGGCAGGCGTGCCAGCAGGGACGCATGGCCAGAAATCGCACAGAGCAGATTGTTGAAATCATAGGCCACACCGCGCGCGATCTGCCCGATCAGTTGGAGGCG
Organism: Verrucomicrobiota bacterium; assembly: GCA_027620105.1. GTDB lineage: Bacteria > Verrucomicrobiota > Kiritimatiellia > UBA8416 > JAIOPI01 > JAIOPI01. The sequence goes on from JAQCIA010000066.1 coordinate 3,749, forward strand.
CGCGACAAGGCGGTTGTGGAGGCGCAGGGCTTCCACGCGTGTCACATCGCTGACGAGCAGCAGCGTCATCCCTTCGATGGGTTGGCTGCGAAAGCGCAGTGTGCGTGCACCATCGGCGTCCAGGAGGCGGCGCTCGATCTCCAGGGGGTCGCGCGCGTCCATGATGGCGTCGGTGTCTTCCTCGGTCAGGCAGGGAAACAAGGTTGTGATTGGTGATTCGGGCTCGACTTCACGGCCGGCCATGCGTTTGACGGCGGGATTGGATCCGGTGATGCGTCCCTTGCGGTCCAGGGCGATCAGGCCATCCTGAATGTAGTCCATGGCTTCAATCAGAAGCCCCACTTTGCGGCGACCTTCGGTAGCCGCCGACATCCGCATGCCCCAGAGTCCGAAGGCACCGGCGATGAGCATAAAGCCGAACGTGATGACGCAGATGAGGATCGTGGCCACAAAGGCGTCCGCCGCTGAGAGGCGGTCTTCCAGCATGGCAAGCACATGGCGCACGGCCACGGCGGCAATCGCAAACAGGGTCACGAGCAAGACCGCGTAGCTGGTCGTCTCTTTCGAGAACAGCCTCATGCTGTTAGGAAGCGGCGCTAGCGGCGCCGCTTCGTGCCTTTGGTCTTCGGCTTGGGTTCCGTGGCTTCCGCTTTGGCCTTCTTCTCGTCTTCAACCGTCTGGCGCAAGCCTTCCAGTTCGGCTTCAAAGGCCTCGCGTTCCTGTCCGCGCTTGATCAACTGCCTATGAACGAGGCGGGCATCTTCTGGGATGCCGACTTCGCGGTACAAGTTCTGTGAATCCGCGAGTGAGAGTGTCACAAAGATGACGGTTTCCACCTGGCGCTTGACGTCGGAAGTGTGCGTGAATAGGTACTTGCCGATCAAGGGGATGTCGCCAAGGAAGGGGACCTTCGTAACCTGCTTGTCGTCGCTGGAATCCGTGAGGCCACCAATCGCGACGGTCTGCCCGCTCCGCAAGGTAAACGTGGTTTTGATTTCCTTGACGGCGATGCGTGGCCATGAATTATTGCCAACGACCTTGTCGGGCAGAATACGACGCACCAGTTTCGGCTCAATACTGGCTTCAATGAGGTCGTCGGTTTTGACAACGGGGATGACCTGGAGGTGGATGCCAGTCTCGAGGTAACCCTGCTTGATATAGTCCGTCTGGATATCCGTGTCCAGTTCCGCCGTGATGGTGTCACCGGGGCTGTCCTGGGTTCCGCGTGTGACCTCGGTACGAATGATCGGTTCGCGTTCACCGACGGTGAAGTAGGCATCTCGCGATCCACTGGCGACGATCAACTTGGGATTGGAGATGACGCTCACGCCATCGGTCTTTTCCAGGGCGCTCAAGACGGCCTGGAATGTGTCAAAATCCAACAGTGCCGTTGTGGCATCGGTGACCGACTTGGTGAAGGTGTCTGCTACCCCATTGAGGATGTTGTCGCTGGTCGACGCACTGCTTTGTGAGCTGTTATCCGATGAACTGCTTGCGCTAACGGTCCGCGACGGAAGATCCCGCTCTGTGGTCACGGTAAGCGAGGGATCGTTTGGGTGAGTCGTCACGACGGTTTCCGTTTGGGGGACCAGCGTCCCGTCCGAGGTGAATCCTTCCGAGAGGTCGTCGGCGCTGCTCCGCTGTGACGATTGGTTTTCCGACGTGGACTGATTCTCCGTGTGGATCTTCGAGTTGGAGCGGGTCGAGCCACGTTCCACCTCACGCGAATACTGGCGCTCCGGCGTGACGCGGATGCCGTAGGCGTCCAGGCTGTCCCAGCGAATTCCCAATTTCTTGGACGCGCCGTCCGCGAGTTCCATGAATTTGGTTTCGACAACGACCTGTCGCCCGGGCACGTCCATCTGTTGGACGAGTGCGCGAATTTCGCGCATGTTTGGTTCGGTGGTCTTGACCACCATTGCATTGCGCGATGCAAATTCCGTGACAGCCGAGTTGGATGACGTGCAGAGCATGGAGCGGGCCATGGGGCCCATTTCGGCGACCGTGGTGAAGTTGAGAAAAATCGTTTCCACGACCAGGGGCACGTCCTCGCCGGCCGGTTTTGGCACAATCGTGTAAACGCCGGAGCCCGGCAGTTTCTCGATCAGCGCCAGGCTGTGCACATCGAGGATTGAGGACAGGGCCGGCTTCCATTCGACGCCGCGGAGGTTCACGGTGACCGTGCCGCCGAGGTCGGCCGACGTGGTCACAATGTTGGCGCCGGAAATACGCGCGAACATGTTGACGACATTTTCGAGGGTCTCATTTTCAACGGTGACGTTGATCAGATTCTGGCCGGCGACGGTTTCAAGCCCACCCGTATCCTTCTCTTCCATGGGGATGACGTCATCGTCAAGGTACTCGTCATTTGCCGCGTCCAGCGCGGCCACTTCCGCATTGGGATCGGTGGGCATGGCGCTGCTGTCCACAGATGGCGGTGACGCGGAAGGGGCGGGCTCAGGCGCCGCGCCCACGACGGGTTCTTGCGCGGACAGTGTCAGTGCCGCAAAGGTTGCCATGACAGCAACGGCCAGCAGGGGGCCGGCTAGCCGGATGGATATGGATCGTTTCTTCAAGCGCATGGATGACGTCTCCTTTTGCTCAGCTTCCCCGCTGTGATGTTACACCCAACCGCCGGGGAGCGATGCCTTTTTCCGATATGGACAGCACCTCCCAGTGGTATGTCAGTCCGCTGTAGTTTACCGAAATTTTATCGCCCGTTTCGATAACACCGATCCCCTTGAGAGTGGCAAGGTAACCGCCATCGGGAAGTTGTGCAAGTGATGTCAGAACCAGCAAGCGCGTGGCTTCCTCCCAGCGAATCGGGCTGCGCGGCGCGGTTTTGGTCGCCACGGACGTGGTCTGGCTCACGGGCGGTGGTTTCCAGCCGCTGGGCCAGAAGGGGTCGCGCAGGCCATCAATGTTCAGGTCTGCGGTCGTGGCCGGCTCGGCAGGGCCCGTAACGGCATCCAGCGACTCATCGTGTGGCGCCGCTTCCGCTGCATCCACAGATGCGGGTGCGTCCTCGGCGGCGACCCCAATCGCGCTCTCGGCAAAAACACGGGGCATCGGCAGCCATACGGTGCATCCAAGCATGCCCAGGCAGAGCAAGGGCGTACGCAAGTAGCGCCACGTTCCAACTATGTTTGATCGTGTCTTCATGTTGGGGGAGCTAACGTGCGTGAGAGTGTGTGCGAGTCCTGCAGGCGCTGCTCAAGCTGGCGACCCAGTGTGGGGACAGCCCAGACCGGCCATTGGAGTTCCAACACAACGGTATGCAACGCCGGATCTTCAATGCGTGATGAAATCGCAATGCTGGACACGCAGAGGTAGGGGTTGCCAGCTTCCACGGCATTCAGAAAGAGCATCAAATCCGGCAGCCCAACCAAGAGCTGCACATTCATGTTGTAGCATTTCAGGGCAAGCCCCTTGTCCTGCTCGGTGGTTGGCAGTGGCATCTGGGTGAGCCCGATTTCCCGCATGGACGCGATCGTGACGCCCACAGCCTGGGCAATGCCTTCCAGAAACTCTCGGGCTCCCAGCTCGTAATTTCCAAGCCGAGGCTCAAGGACGAAATTTTGACGATAGGCGCCGTCCACGATGCCTTCGAGAACCTTTGTGTTCGCGTCGCGGTCCACCATCATGCGGTTCACATCGCGCTGGGCCGTGTCGAGGTCTTCACGGGCCAGTGCAATGTCCTCGCCGTATTGCGCCTTCCGGGCCATCAAAGGCTTCACAACCACCGACACCACCATGAACACGACAGCCACCGCGCCGATGCCGATCAGGATCAGCACCTTCATGCGTTCCTTCGGTTCCTGCGGCAGCTTCATGGGAACTCCCGCAGGTTGCATTCGCAGGCGATCGCAAACACGCGGTCCCCGCGTTTCGCATCGGGCGACGTGTCCGCTCCGTACACGGGAATGGAGACCCGCTGCACAAGCCCTGTGAAAACCGGCTCGATTTGCAGTGCGTTCTCCAGGCGTTTGACGCTGCGCTCTGCATCATCGCCGACCGCTTTTCCCTTGAGTGTCAGGGCAAAGAGGCGTGCCGGATGCTCGATCTTGCTCAGCTGTATGGATTGGCTCACACGCAAATCGCTCAATTGCACGTTGGGTGGCACGATCTGCATCAGCCCCTGCAGTTGATCTGACCAGTTCACACGCGTCAGCTCCCACCCCTTCAGTTCCTGGCCGATATCCTTGTGGCTTTTGAACTCGGCAATGAGGGCCTTGGCGCGCTCCTGCTGTGGTTTGGCGCTTTCGAGGCTCTGCTGGAGTCCCTCCAGATCCTGGCGGAGCTGGTTGGCCCACAAGAACTGCGCGCCGAGATAGCCCACGAGCAACAGCGGCACGATCACCGAGATGATGCGGACCACACCCTTGCTGCTGACAACGCTGCCGCTGCGTCGTTCCGTTTCCAGTATCAGGTCGACACGTAAGTTCATGACTCCTCAAACGTTCCGATGCAGGCGCCAACGGCACCAGCCAGACGCCATTCCTGCCCGGTCAACTCCGGCGGAATAGCGTCGCGCGCCACGGTGAAGACGGAGAGCGGATTCCACGTCTCGATGTCCACATCCATGGCGGCGCGAATTTCTTCAATCGTATCCCGCGAGCGGGCGAGCCCCCCTGACAGGAAAATGCGCGCAATGCGGCAATTCTCTCGCCGTTCCACGAAATCTCGCGAAACCATGAGCTGCTTGATCAGCGGTTCAATAATATCGTTCAGGGACTGGGAAATGTCAAACGACCCGTCCGCAACAATGCCCTGGGCCGTACCGCGGTCGACGCCGAGAGCGCCTTGAATTTTTTCAAGCAGCGCGTTCGTTCCAAAACCAAAGCGGCGCACAAGGGAAAGCAGGCCCCGGTTAAACAAGGTGTAGGTTGTTGTTGTGTCGCCAAAATCAACGACCCCCACGGGG
>JAQCIA010000067.1 GCA_027620105.1 Verrucomicrobiota bacterium
TAACGGTTCTGTGCGCGCGTGGAGCGCCCTTCACCTCGCTCCTCTCCCCGTGGGGGGGAGGATGGGTGGGGGATGGGGACTGATGCGGGTTAGGGCGTCAGAGACTGCTCGTTTCAGCGAGGGCTTGGACGATGCGGGGGGCGGTATGGCCATCCCAGAGTGGGGGGCGGTGCGGGCGACGCGGGAGTTGGCGGAGTTCGTCAAATCCCTGGCGGATCTTTTCAAGGTCGTTGCCGACTAGCCGTGAGACGCCGCCGTGCGCTGCCAGCGTGACCGGGCGTTCGGTCGAACTGCGCAAGGTCAGGCAGGGCGTCCCGAGCACGCAGCATTCCTCCTGGAGCCCACCACTGTCGGTCAAAACGATGGTGGCATCCAGGTTGAGGCGCAGCATGTCGAGATAGTCCAAGGGTTCGAGGGTGACGATGTTCGGAGTCGCTTGTACGGCACTCCAGAGACCACCGGCTTCAAGACGCTGACGCGTGCGCGGGTGCAGGGTCCAGATGATGGGCAACACGGTGGCAGCCTCATTGATGATGAAGCGCACGAGTCCGTTGAGTGCCGCTGGATCGTCCACGTTCGCCGGACGGTGCAGGGTGAGGACGGCATAGCCACCATCTAGTGCTGGTCGTGCGTTGCCGGCGGTCACGCGCTGACGCGACAGTATGTCGGAAAGCGACAACGCGGTGGCGGCCTCGCGGTTTGCGTCAAGTGTGTCGATCATGATGTTGCCGACGTTGCGGATGCGCGTCGGCGGAACGCCTTCGCGACGCAGGTTCTCGTCGGCGATGGCATCAGGGGTGAACAGCAGATCCGCGAGGCGGTCCGTGACAAGGCGATTGATTTCCTCGGGCATTGTCATGTCAAACGAGCGCAGCCCGGCTTCGATGTGGGCCATGTTCAGATTCAGCTTCTTGGCGGTGATGGCGGCGGCGCAGGTGGCGTTGACGTCACCAACCACGACGACCCAGTCGGGGCGCTGCTCGATCAGGATTTTTTCAAGCGCGATCATGGTGCGACCGACCTGCTCGGCATGTGAGCCCGAGCCGACTCCCAGGTTCACGTCAGGGGGCGGGATGCCGAGCGTGCGAAAAAAGGTGTCGGACATGGCATCGTCGTAGTGCTGGCCCGTGTGCACCAGGGTGTGGGCTAGTGACACGCGCGCATTGGGCGATCGGTTGTGGGCCTGGATCGCACGGAGGAACGGGGCGACTTTCATGAAGTTCGGGCGGGCGCCGACCACGGAGAGGATGCGTAGGGTTTTCATCGATACGAATCGTTCGGCAGCATCGGCGGTCACGGACCCGAAACGCACAGGGGCCGCGACCTACAGTTTCACATCTTTCAACCAGGCGCGGTTCTCGAGGTACCAGGCGACAGTGCGTTTGACGCCCTCCTCGAGGGAAACGGTGGGCGACCAGTCCAGCAATTCCTTGGCCTTGGTGATGTCCGCCCAGGTGGCTTTCATGTCAGCCTTGTGGAAGGGGGCTTCGTCTCGGGCGGCCGGCTTCCCCAGCGCCGCTTCGATCAAGTTTATCAGCACGTTCATGCTGATCGGATTGCGTCCGCCTCCGAGGTTGATGATTTCGTAGCCGACGGGCTTCAGGGCCAGGATGGTGCCCCGCGCGATATCGTCGACATAGGTGAAGTCGCGGCTCTGGCTGCCGTCACCCAGTAGTTGAATCGGCTGGCCTTCGTCGATCCATTTGATGAAACGAAACACGCTCATGTCGGGGCGACCGGCGGGGCCATACACGGTGAAATAGCGGACGACGCTGACGTCGGTGCGATAGAGGTGGTGGTAGCTGTAGGCCATGACTTCGGCGGCTTTCTTCGACGCGGCGTAGGGCGAGATGGGCGTGTTCACCGGCAGCGTTTCCGAGAAGGGCATGGGCTGGCCCGCGTAGAGTGACGACGTTGAAGCGAGGATCAGTTTTGTGACGCCGTGGTGATGCATGGCGTCGAGCAGGTTCAGGGTGCCCTGCGCGTTGGTGCTCATGTAGATGTGGGGATTTTCCATGCTGTAGCGCACGCCGGCGCGGGCGGCGAGGTTGAGCACGGCGTCGAAATGGGTCGCGGCAAAGAGTTTTTCCAGAGCCGGCCGGTTCTCGATGTCCAGCGGGTGGAAGGTGAAGCCGGCCTGCGCGCGCAGGGCGCGCAGACGGTGTTCCTTCACACGGACATCGTAGTAGTCATTCAGGTTGTCGAGGCCGACCACGGCGTGACCTGCCTGGAGCAGTTGGGCGGCGGTCCGTGCACCGATGAAGCCGGCGGCACCGGTAAGCAAGTAGGTTCCCATAATGATCAGGCCTTTATGACGTTGGACGCTGGCGCGCAGGCGCCGCGTGTGTCGACGACAAGCGCGACGGCGCTTGCCAGGGCGTTGTGATCGACGTTGTCGTGCGCGGTCGAAATGATGGCGAGGTCGTATTTACGACCGGGGATGTCCTCCCATTTCTGGCTGCGGTTTCCGGCCAGGTCGGCATGCTCGCGGGACGGGCGCACCACGGGACAGAAGGGGTCGTAGTACTCCACGATGGCGCCGTGGCGCTCCAGTTCCTTCCACAGGATGTAGGTGGGGCTCTCGCGGTCGTCGTCGACGTTCTTCTTGTAGGCGAGACCAACGAGCAGGGCGCGGGAACCCTTCAGGGCCTTGCCGTGCCCATTGAGGGCTTCCATGGCGCGCACGATGACATACTTCGGCATGGCGGTGTTGATTTCGCCGGCCAGTTCAATGAACTTTGTGACCACGCCATATTCGCGGGCTTTCCACGTCAGGTAGAAGGGATCAATGGGAATGCAATGACCGCCGAGTCCCGGGCCGGGGTAGAAGGGCATGTAACCGAAGGGCTTGGTGCTTGCCGCCTGGATGACTTCCCAGATGTCGATGCCCATGGCCGTGAAAACCATCTTCAGTTCATTCACCAGCGCGATGTTCACGCTTCGAAAAATGTTTTCCACGAGTTTGGTGGCTTCGGCGGCGCGGGTGGACGAAACGGGGACGGTGCGCACGATGACCTGGCCGTAGAGGGCCTGGGCGACGGCCAGCGAATCCGGGTTCACACCACCGACGACCTTTGGGATGGTGGCAGTGCGGAAATGCGGGTTGTTCGGATCTTCACGTTCGGGTGAAAAGGCCAGAAAGAAATCCACGCCCGCCTTCAGTCCCGTTGATTCCAGGATGGGCGCAAGAATTTCGTCGGTCGTACCGGGGTAAGTGGTGGATTCCAGAACGATGAGCTGACCGCGCCGGACGTGAGGCGCGAGTGAACGTCCGGTCGCTTCGATGTAGCTGAGGTCCGGGTCGCGGTGTTCGGTGAGCGGGGTGGGGACGCAGATCAGGATGGCGTCGCATTCGCGGGCGCGTGAAAAATCCGTGGTAGCGTCCGCCGTGGGGGTGCCTGCGACCGGTCGAAAGACTTCGCCAATGCGTGACGCTTCAATGTGACGGATGTAGGATTCGCCGCGCTTGAGGCGCGTGATTTTTTCCTGGTCGGTGTCGAAGCCGATGACCGCGAAGCCGGTTTTCTGAAATTCCAGCAGCAGTGGGAGTCCGACGTAGCCCAGGCCGACGACGCCAACCGTGGCCTGATGCGTCGTGATCTTCTTCAGCAGGTCGTCCTTCATGCGATACCGATTCCTTTCATCCGCCGGTGACGCTACGCGAACCCGTCCGGGTCGCAGCCCTGAACCATAACCAGCTTCCCGCCATGGCGCCCAGCGTATTCGCGGCGACGTCGGCCCACGAAAACTCCCGCTGGAGAGTTGGCAGGCTGCCCTGCAGGGTTTCCATCAACAAACCGTACAACACACAAGCGCCGATCACCCCCGCCAAGGGTTTCGCGCGACGCCCCACATGCTGGGGCCAGGCCCAACAGAAGGCCAGCGCATACAGGGCATAGATGGCAAAATGGATAAACTTGTCATCATACTTAAAGGCAACCGAAGGCAGGTCGGAAGATGGGATCAGTGACGCGATGGCGATAGCGGCGGTGCAGGTGAGCCACCATATTCGCCGCAGGACTCCCGACGGCGCTGTAGCCGCCCAATAGATCCAGTTTTTCGCCAAGATTCTCTCTGCCCTTGTCTCTCGCGGCCTGTATCGGGTGCGTCGGCGGCCAGTTCAGGACGCAATTAAGGTGGTGAAAATAGGGCGTAAAGTGGTGGGTTGTCAAGGGTTGCGCAGGTACAGGCAGGGGCTGGGCAAGCGGGATGCGTGCGGTGACGGGGAAAGAACGGCGCTTGAGATGGCCCTCACCCTCACCCCGGCCCTCTCCCTGCGGGGAGGAGTGGGAGGAGGTCTGTCGACTGATGCGTGGCGCATGGGGCCGGAGCGCGCTCCGCGCATTTTTGATGAAGGAAGGTTGTTGACAGATGATAGGAAATGATATAGAATGCGACTAAACAATCGAATATGGAGCTATGTGATGCGTTCAGATGTACATGAAGTGCTTGCCGATGATGGTGGAGAGTGGCTCTCGATTCAGGAGGCTTGCGCGTTCCTGGGTATTAGTCAGCCAACCATCTTTCGCTGGATGAAGCAGGGATTGGTCTCGTTCTACAAGGTTGGTGGCTCCACGCGCTTTTCGAAGGCCGGGCTGCAGGCGGTGATTGAGAAGACCACGGGTGCCAAGGAGGCGGCGGCGGCGGCGGGGCGATGCGCTTCCTGCGGGCACCATGAACTGGCGGGTGGTCAGATTCAGGGTATTGGCCGGATGTATTTTCGCCCGGCGCGGACCAAGTTCTGGAGTTTGGAGGAAGCGCTGGTGCCCATTCAGGCGCATGTCTGCACGGCCTGTGGCCATGTGCAATTGCACGCGGATGCGGAGAAGCTGCGACGCCTGACGCCGTCCAGGGCGATGCACCCGGATGGTAATGCCGCAACCGTGCGCGCAGGGAAGGGGGGTGCGGGGCGCGGGTAGGCGTCCGCTCCGGTGCGTGTGGTGAAGAATTATCACGCTTGGAATTGGAGGTGTACGGTGAAAGCAATCAACACGCAGCGATTGCGGCACGGGTTCACACTGATCGAGTTGCTGGTGGTGATCGCCATTGTGGGCATTCTGGTTGGGCTGTTGATTCCCGCCATTCAGAAGGCGCTGATGAAGGCGCGGATGACCGAGGCCTTGCGGAATGGACATAGCGTTTACCAGGAACTCGTGGCGGCCAGCCTGGACGGCACAACCATCCTGCCGCGCTCGACGGGGCCAGACGCGTTTGCGACGTCAACCGACTATTGGAAGTGGGCGATTTCCAACAACTACGTGGATGCCGGGTTCGAGATCTTCGGTGCGTACGGGCTGCCGAAGGCGGGCGGTGTTGATCCGGCGGGTTTTTCCGCGGACAACAATGCCTGGTGCATCAGCGCAGACCTGGCGCCCTCGGAACGCAGCGTGACGCCGATAATGTTCTCGCGCAACGTTGACGCGACCCGGCTGCTGGCCTCACCCGCACTGACGGATGAGGAACCATTCGGCCTGCGCGGGGCACTGGTGATCTCGGTTGGCGGCAGTGCCCGTATTATTCGCCAGGCGGATATGGAGAAGAACTTTAATCCGGGCAAGGTCGATCGAAAAGTACTGCGGCCGTAGTTGGTGAATACGGACTGCCGATCCTGAGCAGTTGCCGTGGAGTGGTCAGTCTCGGATCGTGCAGTCCGGTCGCCCCCCGATACGCTGCTTGTAGGCGACCATCTGGCCACGTATGAACGCATCGATGTTGGGCTTGGCGAAGTCTAATCCGGTCAAGTCCAGTTCGCCTTCCGCAGGCATGCGTCCAAGGGGTGTCAGACCGGGGCATCGGCGTGAAACAGACGGTCGTTCCTGCGCTGTTTCAGTACGCGAGGTCAGGCATCATGCGACGCATCGCGGAGGGAGGCGTCGCCACTAAGTACCGTGTGCTCGCGGCCAGCGCGATCCGTCAGGCGCAAGGCGCCTTCCGCCGTCATACCGCGGTAGGCGCCGGCGATGACGCCGCCGGGCGTGTTTACGCGGATCTGGCGATCTCGCAGATAATCGTGACTGGCCCAGGCGCTGCCGATTTCCAAGCGCAAGTCGCTCATGGCGGCGGACAGGGCTGTGTCCAGAAATGGAAGTAGTGTGGCGAGAACGGTATCGGGTGCATGCGCACGCTGCGTGCTGAGCCACATGGACGTGGCAGGCGCGAGCAGTTCCATGTCGTCAAATTCGGACTGGGTGACGTTCACGTTGATCCCGATTCCCAGCACATAGCGATCCGCACGCAGATTGTGTTCGATGAGGATGCCGGCGATCTTGGCGCCGCCGGCCATCACATCATTTGGCCACTTCACGGTGGCCGGTACGCCGGCGTCCGCGAGCATGCCGCGTATCCCGAGGGCGGTCGCAGGTCCAAGCAGTGGCGCGATCGCCTGTGGGCAATATTGTCCTTTGAGGACGACGGACATGGTCAGCTCGCGAGCCCCTGGACTCTCCCAAGTGCGTCCGAGGCGACCACGTCCTGCGGTCTGGGTAACCGCGCGAATCACGTCGCCGTGCGCACAGCTTTCCGCATGCGTGAGGGCCCACTGGTTTGTGGATGGGAGTGAGAGGAAGGTCAGCAAGCGTCCACCCCAGAGTCCGGCGTTGGCTTCGCTATGCGGTGTTTCCATGGGCGCGATGCCTGGGGCGCGTGACGCCATCGATGATCGTTCGCGGTCGCGTCTCAGTTGGGCTGGGGCGGTGCCTTACGCGTGACGCGGTGGATTTCGTCATTCAAGTTTTGCTGTGATTCTTTGGTGATTGGGCGGCGCAGTTGGGTCAAGCCCAGCAGTGTTTCAATTTCGCCCGCCACTTTGAGTGGCGAGAATGGTTTGCTGACGCAGCCGCAAATGGCGACCGGGTATTTGCCTGAGTCGGCGGTCGCGGCTGTCGGACGATCCGCCACGAGAACGGAGACCGGATTTTGCCCGACCTTCTCGGCGAGTACGAACCAAAAGGGGCGCGCGCCTGCAGGCCCGATGGGCGTGTCGACAAGGATGACGTCGGGTGCTTCGGCTTGCAGCCGTTCGATGCCTTCCTCGGCACCGCGCGCCAGGAGGACTTCGAACTCGCCGCACTGGTGCAAGGCCGTCGCAACAAGAACGAGCGACGTCACATCATCGGAAACAAACAGGAGCCGGCAGGCATCCGAGTCCCGGCTGACGGAGCGCGACAGCAGGCGGTGGACGCGGCTCACGAAGGCGAGGGGAGAGAAAGGGCGGACGAGGTAGTCGTTGGCCCCATACGTGAGGGCTAGGGAGACATCCATCTCGGCGTTGCCGGCCACCAGCATGATGATCGGCAGGCGGGAGTTGCGTAGGTCGCGGCGCAGCGTCAGGACCACCTCGTGTCCGCCCGCGGGTGGAAACTGCCCGTCGATCACCACCAGGTGATAGCGTTTGCGGATTACGTCATCCGCCGCACTTTCGTTCCACTGTGCGAGGCGTGTGACGTGAAAATTGTTCTTTTCGAGCAATTGCTGCAGGACTCCGGTTGTCACCTGATCACGGATCAGCAGCAGCACGCGGGATTGCCGTGCCACGCTCGCCTGCGAGCGGTCGGAGACCACCTTGTTCCCGCCAAGGGCAGAGGCCTGGTACACAAACTGGTCCGCCTGGGCGATGGCGTCATCCATGGACATGGTTGGCGTCACGAGTGTGACCCCCGAGGCAAGCACGAGAGGTGTCGCATCGCCGGCCTGGGGCGCGCGGGAGGAAGCACAATTCCGTTCGATCACTTTCTCGATGGCGCGCCGGGCGCCCTCCTGATCTTCACCCGGGAAGAGCGCGGCAAACTCGTACATGCCGGCGCGCGCAACGACATCGGTGGCGCGCAGGGACTTGATGAGGGTGAGTCCGAAGTTCTGCAAGGCTTCCTCACGTGGCTGCTCATCCAGCCGGGACAGCCCCGAGCGGGTGTTGTCGACAGACAAGATGGAGAGGGCGAGGGGTTCGTTCGCCTCGGCGCATTCGCTTTGAAACCGCATGAAATGTTCGCGAAATGCCGCGCGATTCAGGAGCCCGGTCAAAGGGTCGCGCCGCGCGGACTTGACGGAGTTCGTGGCGCGTCGCAGCCGGCTTTGCACCCACTGCGCGATGGCGGCGGCATCGCGGGGCTTTTCGAGGAAGCCATCGGCGGGCTGGAGGCGTGACTCTTCCTTCAACGCCTCATCCAGCCGTTCACCCAGCAGCAGGACGGGCACGGAGGCCGTATCCGGCTGTTCGCGCAGGCGCGTCAGCAGTGTGCGTCCGTCCAGATCGGGGAGGACGACATTGAGGATGACGCAGATGATGGGGCGTCCTTTCAGCTGATTGCGGGCCTCCGCACCGGTCGGAGCGTAGACCAGCTGCCGGCAAGGGCGGCAGACAATTCGGCGTAGACGGCGGTATCCCCGCCGATGACGAGGATGGCGGGCTCGGGGCGCTGGGCGGCAGCGGCTTCGCGCAAGCGCGACATGAGTTCCTGCGCTACGGGAAGGAGTTGGTCCGAATTGGCGAACTCGAGACGTTCGGCTGCGGCGCGGATGTTCCGCAGCTTGGCCGTGCTGGCATTATCGACGGTGGCATGCGCCAGCGATCGCAGTGTCGTATCCGCATCGGCATCGCCACCGGCGAGCCCGGCCAGCGCTGCGTCGATGGCATCAATACGGGCACCAAAATCGAGTCGGGGGCG
>JAQCIA010000068.1 GCA_027620105.1 Verrucomicrobiota bacterium
ACACGCATGCGCACCCGGAAGGCCCGCGAGCGGCACCTGCCCGATGTGGTGATCACGCCGGAATGCTTCCCGGATGGCTGCGTCGCCCTTCATGGAACTGCTATCCGCCTGGTCGACGCGCAACCGTGAACAGCACCACGTCATCGGATTGCAGGAGCAAGGCGTGAAACGTCTGACCTGATTTCGGTCACTCATCCCCACGCACGGGATACAGACCCTCTGCGCGCAAGAATGCTTCCGCCACCGATGCCGGACTTTGTTTGTCGACATCGACCAGTCGATTCATCCGCCGCATGGCCGCGGGGGTGATCCGATCCGCCAGTTCCACGCACAGTTCGCGCAGCGCCGGGTAACGCAACAGCGCGGCCTCCCGAACGATCGGGAAGCAGGCGTAGTTCGGGAAGAAGTGGCGGTCATCCGCCAGCACGTGTAAGCCGAACTCCGCGAGTCGGCCATCCGTCGAAAACACCACGGTCACGTCCGCCTGCTTGTGCGCCACAGCCTCGTACACCAGCATCGCGTCCAGCGTGCGCGTGTCCGCAAAGGTCAGGCCATAGCGTTTCTGCAAGCCAAGCCAGCCGTCCTCGCGTCCCACGAACTCCGCATTCCACGCCGCGCTGAGCTGCGGGGCCACACGCACCAGATCGCTAATGGTGTTCAGTCGATGTGCGTCCGCCGTTTCCTGGCGCACGGCCAGCGCGTAGGTATTTTCAAATCCCAGGGATGGCATCCATGCTGCACCAACTTCCGCCGCGTACCAGGCCTCCGCCTCCGCGCGCGGACGACCCGATTTCTGTTCACACAGGTTTTCCGCCGTGCCACGGTACTCGGGATACACATCAATGGCGCCGGAAGCCAATGCCGCGTGAACCAAGTCCGTGCTGCCGAAACCAAAACGCCGCTCCACGGGAATGCCATACCGCTGCTGGGCCAACTGCGCGACAAGCTCACCCAGAACCAGTTGCTCGCCCCAGTTCTTACAACCAATGACCAGCGGCTGTGCGGCAGACGCCTCCGCGCGTGACACGCCGCGAACGAGCGCCGGCGCAAAGAGCCCCAGCAAGGCCACGGCCAGACTGCCCGCCAACAGCGCCCGCCGCCAGCGCCGACCGCGGCGACGCGTCAGCGCCAGCGACACACCGGCCAGCCAACGGTCAAAGCTCATCGCCAGCAGCGCCGAGGGCACCGCCCCGATCAACAGCAGCGCACTGTTGCTCAGGGCCAGCCCGCGGTTGATGAAATCACCAAGGCCTCCCGCGCCGATGAACGCGCAGATGGTGGCGATGCCCACCGTCCACACCGCCGACGTGCGAACGCCAGCCATAATCAGCGGTGCGGCCAGCGGCAACTCAATCCGCCACAACCGCTGCCAGCGCGTCATCGCCAGCGCATCCGCGACCTGGCGATACACCGGATCCACCTGCATCAGTCCCGTCACCGTGTTCTGCAACATGGGCAGCAGCGCGTACACCGTCAACGCCACCACGGCCGGCAAAAAGCCCAGCCCGAGCACGGGCAGCAGGAAAGACAGCATCGCGAGGCTGGGGATCGTTATCAGGACGTTGCTGATGGCCAGCACCCCCACCCGCAGCGATTTGCGCGACGCCGCCACCACGCCCAGCGGAATCGCAATGGCCATTGCCAGCAGCAGGCCGCCCAAGGACAGTTGCACGTGTTCAGCCAGCCGTAGTGCGAAATCCGTACCCGTCACACCGGCGATCATGCCACCCGCCCTGCCAGCAATTCGCGTGGCCGGCGAAACAACGCCTCCACATATGACGTGGCCGGCGTCCGCAGGATTTCCGCCGGCGTGCCCACCTGCTGCAAGCGGCCTTCATGCAGCACGGCCAACTGGTCCGCGAGCGCGATGGCTTCAAACAGATCGTGCGTCACAAACAGAAACATGGCCCGGCTCTGCTGCTTCAGCGTCTTCAACTGCTCCTGCAACTGGCTGCGCGTCATTCCGTCCAGCGCGCTGAAGGGTTCATCCATGAGCAGCACATCGGGTTCGCTCACCAGCGCCCGTGCCACCCCCACCCGCTGTGCCTGCCCGCCCGAGAGTTCATCCGGGTAACGGTCCGCATAGCGCGCAGGATCGAGGCCGGCCTGAAGTAGCGCCGTCATCACCTTTTCACCAATGACCGCCGGCGGTGCGCCGCGCACCACCAGCGCAGTCCCGCATTCTCGGCCACCGTCAGATGCGGCAGCAACGCGTGACTCTGGAAAACGAAGGCGCAGCGCCGGCGCAACGTCGCATCTGGAATCTCGCGATTGTCCCGTCCATCAATCAGCACCTGACCTTCGAAATTGCCGATGAGCCGGTTGACGGTTTTCAACAAGGTGGTTTTGCCAGACCCCGAACTGCCCAGCAGCACAAAGAAGCTGGCGTCGGGAATCACGAGGTTGATGCCGTCGAGCACCGGCGCGCTCGCCCCCGGGTAGCGCATGCTGATGTTTCTAAATTCGATCATGGCCCCACCCGCCACACGCCTTCCTGCCCATTCGCGGTCACCTGTCCCCGCCCCAAGAGCATCCCATGCAACGCGAGCGTCTCCGCCAGCAACACCGGTGTATAGCGCAAACTGAAAAACAGCCGCAGCCGCTCGCCCTCCCGCGCGCGAAAGTCTGCCCCTTCCCAGGGAAACATCACATCCGACAGCCAGCGGGCGTGCGCCACAAATCCCAAGATTCCCTCGACCGGCGCCACCGTAAATTCTGGCTCGCTCAAGTGCCGGGCGATGTCCCAGTCCACCAGAATCTGCCGCAACCATGTCCGCGTTTCACGATTGTCATATTGGGGCAGCACCGCCGCGCAAGCCGCGCGATAGCCCGCAAGCGAATCATCCCCCGCGATGACTGGCGCGAGGTTTGCGTTCAAAAAAAGATAATCCTGTTCACGCAAACATGCCCCCAGCGCGGAAAATATCTGGCTCGGCAGAAAATTTGGGGTCAGGCCGAATGCCGTGTAGATGCGCGCTTCTTCCTGCGGATACCGCGCGAGCCAGTCCGGTAATTCATTGAGCAACAACAAATTCCCGACCACGGGAACCATGTCTTCATGCACATACGGCGCGGCCACATCCGCCGAAAACAGCGCCAGCTCCAGACTGGTATCGACAGGTGTATAGCGCACATGGCACCCCTGCTGCCGCAGACCTTCCAGCAACCACGCTTCCTTTTCGCCGCCGCCCGCACCCAGGCCGATCACGTGCACAGGCCGACCGACCAGCTCAACCGCCACCGCACCAAATTCTGCGCGATACATGGCTGCGAACGAATTGTCGGCGAAATGCGGCGCATGGCATCGATGCACCGCCTGCCAAAGCGCCGCCTGCTGCGCCCCCAGGTAGTGAAAGCCATGGTCGATGGCGCCAGACCGCAACGAATCCGCGCGGCGCTGCCGGTGGGCGCCTTCCCGCAACGAATCATGAATCCAGACCGGCCGAAACCCCTTGTGGCTCATCGCAAATTCCAGCCACCACTCACCACGAGATTCGATCCGGTCAAATAGGCCGGCGCATCCAGCGCCAGGAACCGCACAGCCTGATACACATCGTCAAACGCTCCCCGCCGTCCCGCCGGAATTTTGGACACATCCTCATCGCCGACGCTGTTTTCCAGAATTCCCGGCGACACCATGTTCACGGCGATCCCGTGTTCCGCCGCCGCCGCCGCGAACGAGCGCGTGAGCATCCAGACGCCGGTCTTGCCAATGTGATAACTCCAAGCCAGATCGCGCGCGCCAGGCCGGTCCGCGCTGGAGTCGCCGATATTGATCACGCGCTTGCGCGCGCCCGCCTTGAGCAAGGGCAGCAGTGCGCGTGTGGTGAAATACGTTTGCGTGACCGTTGAATCCAGCCCTTCCCGCCACGCCGCTTCGCTGAGTTCCAGCCCGTGGCACTCCTGATACACGCCCGCGCCGTTCACCAGCACATCCACGTGCCCGAATCGCGCACCCACATCCGCCGCCAATTGCCGCGCGTCTGACTCTCGGGCCAGATCGGCCTGAAACATGTTGGCATCGCCGCCGTGCGCGCAAATTTCCGCCCGCGCCTGCTCTGCGCCTTCCGCGCTGTTGCGATAATGCAATGCCAGCGCAAAGCCATCCGCGGCCAGCGCCCGCGCCAGCGCGCCACCCAGCCCGGTGCCAGCCCCCGTCACCAACGCAACCAATTTCATTGAATCACCTGCATGGCTTCAAGCACTCCGCGCAAGCGCGCCACCTCGTGCGTACGCAACAGATCCGTCTGGCCCAACAACGCCAGCACGCCGAAAAACGGTTCGGCGCAACGGACCTCTTCTTCAAAATATTCGAACGCGTGCGGCAAGGCCTGGCACACCGGCCACCCCAGTTTGCGCAGGCGGAACGCGTTTAGAAAGGTTTCGATCTGGTGGCGCACGCGCACCGCGCTGTCGTTGAGGTTGCGATAATAGAATCCCAGGCCGGGATCGATCCACAGGCGCGTCACACCGCACCGCGTGGCGCGCTCCACCTCACGCGCGAAATAGTCATACAGCACGGCCGCGTGATCGGCCTGCAGGTTGAAATCGCCCACCGCGCGTACATGGCGGCCGTTCTGTACGTAACAGATGATCACGCCAGCATCTTGCGCGGCGGCGAGTCGATAAAATGGCTCCGTATCTCCGGCCGCGGTCAGATTGACCACCGCCGCGCCGGCCTGCAGACAGGCGCGGGTGACGGCCAGATCATAGGTTTCCACGGACACCAGAACGCCGGCCAGGCTCAGCTCTCGCACCACGGGAACGAGGCAGGCTGTCTGTTGCTCGGCACCCACCCGCTCGGCACTGAGGACCGTCGATTCCGCACCGACATCCACAATCCGCGCCCCCTCCACCGCCAGGCGTCGACCGCGACGCACCGCCGCCTCGACGTTCATCACCACGCTTTCCCGGTACCAGGAGTCCCGCGAGAGATTCACCACGCCCATGATGGACGCCTCCGGCCAGGGCGCAAAGTGCTGACCGCGCAGGTCGAATGCAGCCACCGGCGCACCCAAATCCGCAGCGTGCCCTTCTGCCAGTTCCGCCAAATGTTTCAAGCTGAGCATTCTGCCTTCGTCCTTTCCCGTCGATCCCGCTAGTATGGCACCGGCGTTTCACGCAGTGCCAGCTTTCTCACGTGCCCGCTGCCGACGCCACGGAGTTACCATGCGACGCATCTTGCTCGGTCTTGGCAGCAATCACGCAGCCGATGTCAAGCTACCGGCCATGGTTGAAAGGCTCGCCGATGCGTTTGGCAGCCTGCTGCTCAGTTCCATCATCCGCACGCAGCCAGAAGACACCGCCGCGCCCGCGCCCGACTACCACAACGCGGTCGTTCTCATTTCCACCGCCGCCAGCCTGCCGGAAATAGAGGCGATCACCACCGCCATTGAAGAATCCCTCGGTCGCCGAAAAACCGCGGCCGAGAAGCAACTGGGCCACATTCCCGCGGACATCGACATCCTTTGCGCCGATGTGGATGCCATGCCCCTCGCGATCCGGGAACCCTACTACCGCCCCCTGGCCATCGAAGTACTGCACGCCGCCGGACTGCGTGCATCCGTTCCCACCAACGACGAGGCGCTTCCGCGCGTGCGGCTGCACCTTGGCGCCCAATCCATCGGCCTTGCCCCCGTCACCATCGCCCAACCGTAGGGGCGACTTCACGCCGCCCAGCCCTGCACGAAATTGGGCAAACGCAACCTCTGCGCAATCGGCGCATCGTGGTGCGCGTTCCGACCGTCCACGGGCGTTCGGTCACGGCACACGCGGCCGGCGCGCGATCGCCCCCATGATCCACCCAGTGAACAGTCCCAACCCGTACAGAACCACAACCAGCAGCGCACGGGACATGGAAACCTTCCAGACCAGGAAGCGCAGTTCCACACCATCCAGATTCTGCAGGGCGAAAATCAGGACCAGTAACAGCAGCCCGCCCGCGAGATACAGTTTTGTTTTCATCATACACCGAACTTCGTGACTGCTAGCCTATCATGCGAGTACCATTCATTCCATGCTTGTCATTAGGGCAGCGGGTCGATCACAGCGCGAAACACGCCACCCGTGTCCACCTGGAAGCCCGGCTGGAGGCGAATTTCGTCGCCGGCGCGCAGCGTCACCTCGCCCGTCGGCGCGACCCGGAATCCGTCCCGCGCGCGGATCGTGCTCGTGGCCTCGAAGGTCGCCACGCCGCTTTCCGTGCGGTTGCTCAAGATGCGATCCGTGACGCTCCACTGCCAGGTGACGCTGGAGTCCTCAAGCAACGTGAAAGCCCCTGTGTTCGTGCCCACACCCGATGCCGGAACGCTGCCCGATCCGACCCACCCCGTGCATACCGCCGTCAAGGTTTCCTGTGTACCCGCAACCGTTATGGGCGACGTCAACATCATGGCCGTCACCGCCGTGGCGACCGCGAAATTGTTGCTTCCCACGGGTGGTGTGGCCGTGCCGTAGGGCGATGACACTTGCAAATCGAACGTCCCCTGCAGCGGCGAGACTTTTCCCCACCAGGTTCCCCAGCGGTCCGAACCGCCAGAAGGCGTTGATGCATACTCCTGCAGGGTCCACATGTCGTAGTCGTTCACGGGATCCACACACGTCGCGCTGTAGTCGCCCCAGCGGTTGCGGGTGCCAGAGAAGGTCTTGTAGTACTTGGCCTCGCCCGCTTTCAGCACCGTGTCATCGCGTAGTGTGTTGGCTGCGTCCGTGCCGTAGCGAAAGCTGTAGTTGGCACTAACAAACTGATTGGCCGAACCGCGGGAATAGCCAATGAGCACGTCGGCGTTCTGGTTCACATCCAGGGAGGGAAAGAAGTGGTTCGTGATGCCACCGGCATCATCAATGCGACTGCGCTGCAGCACGCCGCCCGCCGGTGTCAGTTCCCACCATTGCACCGAGGCGCGCGTCGGGGATCCGCCCGCCGGGAGAAAGACGGTATGCACGCCCCACAAACTCCCGTTGCGATAGACCACCCGCTGCATGCGCGAATCGTTTGCCTGTATCTTCTGGGAAGCCCCCAACTGCGGGACGAAGTCGAGCCCGTCGGGCGGAGCAGAATCCCAAGGGTTCGCCGTCGATGGGAAGGAAATTTCGGTCAGGACTTCGAAACCAATTGCGCCGGTGATCGTGTAGAGGCGCAGATAGCCGGAACCACTGAAATTGCCATTCCAATCCTGGAGCACATACATCGTGTTTACGGTGTTGTCGTGGGTGATCGCGGGGACCTGCGTCCCTCCGATGCTGTTGTCGGAAATCAGCGTAAAGGCCCCCGCCCCGCCAGCATACAGATCGGACTTGTTGAAGACATAGAGATGCGTCCGATTGAATGCGTTGTTGCTGACGTTGAACATGTTCATCTGCACCACGATCCAGTTCTTGTTGAACCCAATACTGGGGTAGTCGACCCACACGAGGTTGGCGGCATCAGCATCCACACGATACAGATTCCACGAACCCGTGGGATCGCTGGTCTGTGAGACACCGATCAGCACGGCGGAGCTTGAGGAGCGGCTGTCCGCGCAGGCCACAAAGATCCAGCGGTTGCTGAAACTGTCGTACAGGATTTTTGGATCAAAGGCGTCCGGACTGCCCAGCGCTTGCCAGTAGCTGTCGAGTGTCACCGTGGAAAGCACGGTGCCGGTGCGCGTCTGAACGCGCACCTGGGTGTTCAGCGTCACCATGAGATGGTTGGGGCCGACCGTTCCATGCGTGTCCGGTGGAATGCTGGTGCCGCTGTCACCAAGCCCGAGAAAGCTGGCGGCGGGACCCGGCGACGCTGCCAGCGGGCTCGGTTCCGGTTCGGGTTCCGGTGCGCTTGCCGCCGTGGTGATCGGCGGAGTGGCCCAGGCCGGGATCGGTAAGGCTTCCGGCAGTGCACCAAACGGAACGACGTCTCCCCCGGTCCATTCAGCATTCGTTTCCGCGCCCGCAACGGTCAACACCTGCGGCAGGTTTGCGAAATTCACCTGAGCGCGCACCGTGGCCACGCCTGCCGTGCCGTGAATTGGCCCATCCACGGCGGGCGCGGGAGCGGACTCGCCCACGCGGGCCAGCCATAGCACCACACACCCTGCGCGCAACAACCTCCAGACAACGTCACGCATGCCGTGGCTCACGGTGATCACGGGGACTCCGGCGCCGTGGCGCCGCGTTCCAGCGCCTCACGCAGCAACGTATTCTCTTTCTGCAACTGGATGACATGCAGCGTCAGTTCCTCCACCTTGCGCAACAGACGCGACTGCATGTCGCCCACGGGCACGCCGCCAGCTTCAACTTCCGCGGCCGATAGCATGCCGGGCAAGTGGCCGTGTTTGGCGATGTACGCCTCGGTATCTGCCAGCGTCATCAGTGGGTAACCGGCGTCAAACACATAGTCCGGCCAGCCGGAAAGCGTAACGACGATTTCGCGCGCCTTGATCGTGCCGTTGACCGCCAACGCGTTCGTCGGGTTGGAAATTCCAATGCCGACATTCCCGTTGGCCAGCACCACCAGCTGCGTTGTCCCAACAGTCAACCCGCCAGCGGGCAACGTCAGTGTTCCCGTCATGGCGCCACCGGTCCTGGGTACATAGTTCGTCGTGGCGTCAGCCGTCGCCCATGCGTTGGTGTCCAGCTTACCGGCCAGCG